>NZ_QGGI01000023.1 GCF_003148465.1 Oceanotoga teriensis | reverse complement strand
TAACTACTACCATATTTTATGTTTATTAATTTTTTAATAAATAAAATTTCTTTCATTATTTATTATCTTTTATATTTTTTTGTTTTTTTTAATTTTTATGAATTATCATGAAATATTCACTTAAGCGTATTTTATAGAGGGAGGAGGAAAAAATGTCTTATTTACTTTCATTATTATCAGGTATATTAACAGGATTATCTATGCCTGGAAATCTATTTTCTTTTTTAGTGTTTTTTTCTTTAATTTTTTATTTAAAAAATATGGCCGATTCAAAAAAAACTTATGAAAGATTTCTTCATACCATAATATATTCTTTTTCAATGCTTTTTACCACTTTTTGGTGGCAAATTCCAGTTTTAACAAAGAATATACCTCAAGTTTTAAATGGGTATAGTTCTTTTATTGGTTTTATAGGATTTATAGGTATGATTTTATTACTTGTTTTACCTTATTTATTGATTTGGCTTCTTTCAGAGATGTATCATAATAGAAAATATAGAAAAGAAAACTATTGGTCACTCGTTCTATTTTATTCTTTTGCATATACTGCAGCTGAGGGGTTAAAAACTATTGGAGATTTTGCTTTTACTGGTGGTTCTTTGGGATATGCTCTTTATGATCATATAGGGATTTTACAAATCGCTTCAATATTTGGGTATCTTGGTATAAGTTTTATAATAGTTTTTATAAACTCTTTAATTGCTTTTGATAAATCAAGAAATTGGATCATAAAAATTCCAATTATTTTGAGTATGATTTATGTAGTTAATTTTTCAATTGAAAGATTTTTACCAATGTTTAATGATGAGGATTCTTTTAAAGTCACGGCTATTCAAATGAATGTTCCTCAAAATATAAAATATAATTCTAATAAATGGAATAGTTATATGATGTTTTCTGATATTTTAAAAGAAACACAAGAGTTTGATACAGATTTGGTTATTTTACCAGAATCGGCATTTTTAGAAGATATAAGAGATACTGAAATAAATTTAGCTCTCAAAGTAAATATAAGTTCTGTAAATAAACCAGTTATTATGGGATATCCAAGAATGAGCTTAGATAAAAATTATAATACAGCATGGTTATACGATAGTGAGGGCAATATATCAGATTATTATGATAAAGTAAAACTCGTTCCTTTTGCGGAATTTTTGCCATATAAGTTTATTTTTGATAATTTTAATGCTTTTAATTTAATTAGGTATTATGAGACTGGTAAGGAATATAATGTTTTTGATGTGTCAAATACCAAAATAGGTACACAGATTTGTTTTGAGACTTATTTTCCTGAGGTTTCAAATGAACTCACAAAAAATGGTGCTCAATTCTTACTTTCTATAACAAATGATGGTTGGTTTGATAATAATACGGCATTAAAACAACATTTTTCTCAAATTATATTCAGAGCTGTTGAAAATAGAAAAGAATTTTTGCAAGTTTCTAATACGGGGTTAACAGGTAAAGTTGATAAATACGGAAGAATAACAGATCTTTATAAACCACATGAAGAAAAAATGGATAATTTTGAAGTATTTAAAAATGATGATATAACTATTTATATAAAAATAAGAAATATTTTAAAAATAATTTTATTTATATTGGCTTTATTATTTGCTATAATATAAAGGGGAATTTTCCCCTTTATATTTTTACTATGTTTTTAGGCTTACCAGTATTTAAATAAGCTTTTATATTTTCAACACACCAGTCTATACTCAATTTCAAAGCTTTTTCATTAAATCCACCAACATGCGGAGATAATATGATGTTTTTGAATTCATTTATAGGATAATCTAAAGGCATACATTGATTGGAGTTTTTTTCAGGGTAATTGTACCAAACATCTATGCAGGCTCCTTTTAATATATTTTCTTTTAATCCAATATATAAAGCTTCTTGAGATATTATAGGCCCTCTTCCAACATTTATGATGATTTTGTTTTTGAATTTTATTATATTATCTTTATTTATTAAATCTCTTGTAGAGTCAGTTAATGGAAGAGATATGAATATTATATCTGAATTTTTTATTGTATAATCAAAGTTATTAGTTATAATATCAAAATATTCATCATAATCTTTTGATTGACCTACTATATTTTTTTTATACCCAATTATTTTACAATCATAAGGTTTTAAATATTTGGCTATATTTTTTCCTATGCTTCCAACACCTAATATTCCTACTTTTTTTTCTATAATACTTTCCCAAGAAGACTCTGGGTTTTCACCAGCTGCAAAACCATGCCATATATTTTTTCTAAGATCTTCATCATATTCAATTATTTTACCTGTTAATGACATTAAAAGACTTACGGCCCTTTCAGCAACTACTTTTCCATTACCTTTAGAATTAGATACTATTATATTTGATTTTTTTAAATCTTCTAGGGGTAAAGTGTTTACTCCAGAAAAAGGTACAAAAATAGCTTTTAAATTTTTTGCTTTTATTAAATCTTCTTTCTTTATAGAGCCACCTATTAAACAATCTATATCTTCTAATTGTTCTTTTAAAGGAATATTAGGATCTTTTTTAATTACATTAAAATTTTTAAATTCATTTGAAATTTCTTCTATTTTTACTTTCCAATAGTCTGTTAAAATATGATCAAATAAAAATTTCATTTTTCCCCTCCTAATTATTTTGTTTTTTATATTATACATATATTATTTATTTTTAGGATTAATATGATATAATAGTTAGGTAAACAAACTGTTTTTGGGAGTGATTACTATTATTCAACAAAGAAATCAAAAAATTAATATTTTTGAAGGTAGTATAAAAAGTGTTTTATTTAAGCTTGCTTGGCCAATAATATTAACTAATATATTACAAACGATTTATAATATAACGGATGCTTTCTTTTTAGGAAAACTTGGAAAAATAGAGTTTTCTGTTCCAACTATCACATGGCCCATAATTTTTATATTTATTTCATTGGCTTCCGGTTTTTCTCATGCTGGCTCTTCTATGGTTTCGCAATATACTGGAATGAAAGATAAAACTATGGCTGAAAAATCTGCTGCAAATACTATAGTAACTATAGTTGTTCTTTCAATTGTAATAATGTTTATAGTTTTATTATTCTCTCCAAATATTATAAGTATTATGAAAGTATCTCAAGAAGTTTTTGATTTAAGCGTACAGTATATGAATATTATAGTTCTAGCCATGCCTTTCATGTTTTTAATGGAGCTTTCTGCTGGAATATATAGAGGCTGGGGAAATTCTTTTATAGCGTTAAAATTTACATTTTTATCCGTTATTATTAATATTATTTTAGACCCTATTTTTATTTTTTATTTTGATTTTGGTGTTCTTGGAGCAGCTTTAGCAACTTTTTTGGCGAGGAGTATAATAGCATGTTATTTTATGTTTACATTGATAAAAGGAACATATGGATTTAAAATTGATATTAAATATTTTAAACCTGATTTTAGACTCATCAAAAAGGTTTTACAAATAGGATTTCCTGCTTCTATTGGCCAGTCAATTACTTCAATAGGTTTTACTATAATAATGGGTGTTGTTTCAAGTTTTGGGACTGTTGTTGTCAGTGCTTATGGTGTGGGAAATAGAATAAATTCAATGGTTGTTATGTTTGCTATTGGTATGGAACTCGCAACAGCTTCTATGTGTGGACAATTTATAGGGGCAGATGAGCCTGAAAAAGCTGAAGAAACTGTTAAAAAAGCAGCTTTTATAACATTTTCTATAATTTTGAGTATTTCTTTTTTATTATTTTTCTTTGGTCAATATGTTACAAGGTTTTTTATAAATGATCCTGAAGTTATTGAGATGGGAAAGGTATTTTTTAAAATGGTTTCATTCTCTTTACCTTTTTTTGCTACTATGTCTATATTTATGGGGGCTTTAAGGGGAACTGGTCATACAGTACAATCAACGACAGTTGATATGATAAGACTTTGGGTGATAAGAATTCCTTTAGTTGTTTTTATGGCAGATATATATGGATTTAAAGGTATTTTTATTGCTATGATAATAAGTAATATTTCGGCAATGGTTCTCGCATATTTATTTTTAAAATTTGGAAATTGGAAAATAAGAGTTGTAGAAAAATATGAAAAAATAGATTAAAACTAATCTATTTTTTCTATTTTGTCTATTTTTTGAATTTTATCTATTTTTTGATTATGTCTTGGATTTCTTGCAACTATTAATATTGATTTTATTATAGTATCCATTAAATCTACTTTTAATTGACTATTTTGTAGTTCGACTCTTGTATATATTTCCCCTTTTTTGGTAGAAACATATTTTGGTTTTACATGATTTAAAGTTAATGCCATTATGTCACTAATACATTTTTGACATTTACAAACTTTTATATTTGTGTCTTTGAGTATTTCAGTTAAACATTCCCCCACAATATCTTCCATAATGTTTTTTATCATAGAATCCCCCTTTAAAGTTCATACGAATCTTATAGAAATTGATAATCTACAACAGAAAAAGTCCACAATTTATTATTATTTGATTTGGTATTCCAATCTACTTCAATTGGCATTGCAAATTCAGGTGCCAATCTTCCATTTTCTATCCAATATTTAGAATTTTCATTATTAATTATACCAGGATTAGCAGCGACTTTTAATTTTAAAGGTTTATCAACAAAAACGACTTCATCTATAGTTTCTTCTTGAGAAATTTTTTCTATTATTATTTTTTTTATTGAGTTTTCTGGTATTGGTTTTACATTTATGAGAGCAATATTTTTTGATAAAGGACCTATTATCTTTACATTTCCAAGAGTTCTTTCATAATTATAAAAATCCAATATATCATGAAGTACTTCATTTGCAATTACATCTGCTCTTGAATGAAATTTATTATTAACAGCCATTTTTAATAAATGTTTGAATTTACAACCTTCTCTAAAATTACTTTCGCCTATTTTGGGAATTTTAAATCCATAAAAATTTAAAATTTCATTTATTTCTTTTTTGTTTAAATTTAATAGTGGTGAATAAATTCCATCATTATATTTTATACCAAGTTTTCCCCAGGAGTCTGATTGATTTGATCCAACAACTACTAAACCTTTATATACGAATTCTTTAACTTTTCCAAGTTTTATATTTTTTGTACATTGATTACAATTTGGTCCGTGATACATTAAATTTTCTTGCTCTTTTTCACCTTGAGTGAAAAATAATCTTAAATTCATTTGATTTGCGAGACTTAAAACTGCTTCTAATCCTTTTGAATAAGAATAAGCTCCAAAACATACATTTATTAAAGTTATTTTTGAATTATCAAAAGTATCTCTGGCTATTAGAGCGGCTACAGTGCTGTCTAATCCACCAGAAAAGGCTATATATATTTTTTTATCTTCAGCGTAGAGTTTATATTCGTTTTTTATTTCTTCTATTTTATTAATTATATTCATTTTTTACCTCTCTTATCTTATATATCGTATTATTTATCTATACCTTTATATTTGTACATAATAAATATTAAATTTACTTATATTTTATAATAAACCATATTAACAGTTTATTATATCAGGTAAAAATTTTTTCTTATTATGCTATAATATTGGTATAAAAATAATAGAATTGTATAACTATAAAGGTTGGTGAATTCTTTGATAGTATCATTATCTCTTAAAAATTTTGGGCTTTTTAAAGATGCCAATGTAGACTTTCATGAAAAACTGAATGTTATAACTGGTGAATCTGGTGCTGGTAAGTCCATGTTTATTTCTGCTATAAATGCATTTTTGACTGGAAATATACCACAGAATCTTAGAACAGATGAAGGGAATATTTCGGCTTTTTTTATAGTTGATGATGAAATAAGAGATTTAATTAAAGATGATTTCAACTTAGATTCAGAAGAGCTTGTAATTTCTTCAACATTTACTTCTAAAAGAGCTTTTTTTAGGATAAATGGTACAATAGTTCCAAAAGAATTAATTCAAAAAATAGGAAAACATTTAATAGAAGTTCATTCTCAAGATTCAAATATATTGTTGAGGGATGAATCCTATCAAAGTAAATTGATATATTCTTTACTTAGAGATAAAAAACCAGAGCTTTTTTCTCATTATGATGACTATTTTAAAGAATACAGTAGTTTGAAGAGTAAATTTGAACATATTCCATCAGATCCGTCAGAAATTTTTAGAAAGCTCGATATTTTGAATTATCAAATTGAAGAAATAGAGAGATTAAATCCAGTTATTGGTGAAGATGATGAATTGAATGATAGATATAAAGCTTTAAATAATGTAGAAGAAATAAGAAAGAATCTTTATGAAGATTTAAATATTTTGAAGGATAATGAAGAATTTAATCTCGATATTGCTATCGGGAATGTTGTTTATAATCTCTCTAAGATATCGGATTTTGGATTTAAAGAATATTATGAACAAGCTCTCAATATTCAAGAACTTTTAAATGATTTACATGGTAATCTCGAGTATAAGCTTGAAGATTTAAATGTAGATCCAAATGAATTGCAACAAGTTGGAGATAGACTTAATGAAATAATAAATTTAAAGAGGAAATATGGACCTTCTCTTGAAGATGTTATCTTAAAACTTGAAAATATGAAAAAAGAATATGAATATCTTTCAGAACTAAAAGATGAAATAGACTTAATAGAACCAAAGCTTAAAGAATTAAAAAAGAAATTAAAGCAAGAATCTAATAATATTATAAAAAAAAGTATTGATTATTTAAATAGTTTGAAAAAATCCATAGAGAAAAATCTATATGATTTAAATATGAAAAATGCGAGTATAGATTTTAGATTTTCTGATAAAGAACCAGATAATACGAGTGCACATAAAGCTATTCTTTTATTAAAAACAACACCTCAAAGTCCATTTTTAAATCTTTCGGAAATTGCATCTGGTGGTGAGATGTCAAGAATTCTTTTAGCTATGGAAACAGTTTTTGGAAATGATCATTCAATAGATACTATGTTGTTTGATGAAATAGATTCTGGCGTTGGTCCAAGAATGGCAGATGTGGTAGGTGAAAAGTTGGAAGAGCTTTCAAAAAATAAACAAGTAATAGTTATTACTCATATGCCACAAGTTGCAAATGATGCAAATAGACATTTTAAAATATTAAAAATTGAAAAAAATGCTAAAACTTATTCATCTATAATAAGATTAAATTCAGATGAAAGGGATAAAGAAATAAAAGATATGTATGGAGATATAGTTTTGTAAGGAGTGATTTTATGGATAGAGAAGAATTAATACAAAAAATAATAGAAGAAAAAGGTGTTTCAGCCATTCCTAAAATAGTAGATCTTTTGAGTGAAGAAGATGTAGAAACAAGAGAATTGGCAAGAGATATTTTAGAAATAATGGGAGCAGCAGATGGTAAAGACTATTTATTTGAAGAATTTAAAAATAGATTTGATTTAAATGAAGATGATGATATCTCTTTGTTATATTTAGCTGAAATACTTGCAGATTTTGAATGTAAAGAAATAATACCTTATTTAGAAAGAATGATCAATAGTTTTTCTGATGAAAGAGCTTTTCCTATAATATATGAAAATCTTTTAAAATTAACTAAAGATGAAAAATATCTTGAGTATATTGAAACTTATATAGATGATGGAGGTGAACTTGAAGAAATCAGTATAATGGCTATGACCAACATGCCATCAAAAAGAGTTGTAAATAATTTAATCTCAAAATATAAAAATACAAACTCCAATTCTATAAGAGCTCTTGTCTTAGATTCTCTTGTAAAAGTATTATTATCTGATTTTGAACTCGTTCCATATTTAAGAGAGATTGAACCAGAAATATCTGAAAAGATCAGTTGGCAACTTCAAAAATCTTGAAATCTTTAACAATATATGATATAATGAATAAAGCGTATGGGGACGAAAAGGCTTCGACGGGTATAGGCCGTTCCGAGAAGCGAGTCGAGGTTTCGCAACCTCGTTAAAAAGCGAACACATAAATATAAACGCAGAAGAAAATTACGCTTTAGCTGCCTAAGCGCAGCTCGCCCACTTTTTGATGCCGAGTCTCATGAATTAGTTGGGTGTCATTAAAAGGACTCTTACATTTATACTTTCTCATTGGAGTATTTATGGAAATTTTACAATGATAGGATTTTTATTTTTTGTTCATGAAAGATATTAATCTGAAATCTTAAACATGAACTGCGCTCGGAGAAGTCGGTGCGGCTTATGTTCGGACGCGGGTTCGATTCCCGCCGTCTCCACCATTTATAAAAAGAGAGGATAAACTCTCTTTTTTTATTTTTTGTAGTATTATAAACATGTTATTAATAAAATAAAACCAAATATATGATAATGAGTAACTTTTAATTAATGTTTTTTTGTTATAATAACATTGTTAAAAATAGAACAAGTTAATATTTTTCCTGAGGTGAAGGACATAATTCTGACATCAAAGGAAGAGGGAATTTTATGACAATACTGATCAAAAATAAAACTTATCAGGTTTACTTGCCATATATTGTATCCTCCTTCCTTTGAGAAAAAAATATCAAAGGGAGGGCTTTTTTTATGGAAGAAAAAATAGCTATGATTTCAATTGCGATTACAAACAGAGAAGAATCTTTTGAAAAAGTAAATAAAATACTTCATGATTTTGGCGATAATATTCTTTTAAGAGTCGGGTATCCGATGAAAAAAGAAAATATCGCCATTATATTTATAATCTTTAAATCTAATACAGATTTAATAGGTGCTTTAAATGGTAAATTGGGGCAAGTATCAGGGGTTAAAGTAAAATCACATATTTTAAAATACTAAGGGGGTATTAAAATGTTTTATATTAAGGATTCAAAAACTAAAACATTTATTGATGATGAGAAAATAAGTACATTACTTCAAGAAAATATTAATCCAGATCCAAAAAGAGTTGAAGATATCATTCAAAAATCTTTGGATAAAAATAGATTGAATCTTGAAGAAATGTCATATCTTTTAAATTGTGAAGATGAAAGACTTGAAAATATGATATTTGATGGAGCAAAGAAATTAAAAGAAAAAGTTTATGGTAACAGAATTGTTTTGTTTGCACCTATGTATATAGGAAATGAATGTATAAATGATTGTGAGTATTGTGGATTTAGAGTTTCTAATAAAGAAATATTTAGAAATTCTTTAAGTATTGATGAAGTTAAACAAGAAACTAAAGCTTTAATAGACAGAGGTCATAAAAGACTTATATTAGTTTATGGAGAACATCCGATGTATGATGCTAAATTTATTGCAAAAACCGTTGAAGCAGTTTATTCTGTCAAAAGTGGTCATGGTAATATAAGAAGAGTTAATATAAATGCTGCACCTCAGACTATTGAAGGGTTTAAAATAATTCATGATGCAGGAATAGGAACTTTTCAAGTTTTTCAAGAAACATATCATGAAAAAACTTTTAAAAAGATACATCCAAGAGGTCCAAAATCTAGTTATAGATGGAGATTATATTCTTTGGATAGGGCTTTTGGTGCTGGAATAGATGATGTTGGAATAGGAGCTTTATTTGGAATGTATGATTGGAAATATGAAATGATGGGCCTTTTATCCCATGCCATTCATTTTGAAGAAAGGTTTAATGTAGGCCCTCATACCATTTCTTTTCCGAGAATAGAACCTGCTTTAAATACACCTGTTTCTGAAAGACCTCCATATATAGTTGATGACAAAAAATTTAAAAAATTAGTTGCTATATTAAGACTTGCCGTGCCTTATACAGGATTGATATTAACAGCTAGAGAACCTATAAGTATTAGAAATGATCTTATGGAATTTGGTGTTTCTCAAATAGATGCAGGTTCAAATATAGGGGTTGGAGCTTATTCAACACAAGATAAAGAATCATATAAAAAATCTCAATTTGTTCTCGGTGATCAAAGATCTTTAGATGAAGTTATAAAACAACTTACAGATAATAATTTTTTACCTTCTTTTTGTACTGGATGTTATAGATTGGGTAGAACAGGTGAACATTTTATGGAATTCGCAATTCCGGGTTTTGTTAAACGTTTTTGTACACCAAATGCTATAAGTACTTTAATGGAGTATGTTGTTGATTATGCTTCTGATGAAACTAAAAATTCTTGTTTAAAGGTTATAAATAATGAACTGAAAGGTATTAAAGATATAAATATGAAAGAAAAACTTTTATCAAATCTTGAAAAAATTAAATCAACAGATCAAAGAGATCTATATTTTTAATTTTAAAGGAGATTTTATGGAAATATTTAATGATTTATATCAACAATTTGATTTAAAAGGAAAAGAAATCTTAGATTTTTTTTCCAATAATATGACAATTGAAAAAGAACATATAAAATATATACTTTCTTTGAATGGTAAAGAAAGGTATTTAATGTATGAAGTAGCTAAGAGAGTTAAAAATTTTTTTACTGTTGATTATGTATCAATTAAAGCTCTTATAGAGTTTAGTAATTATTGTTCTAAAAATTGTGACTATTGTGGTATAAGAAGAGATAATTTGAATATAAATAGGTACAGGATGAGTAATGAGGAAATAATAAATTCTGCATTGAAAGCAAAAAAATGGGGTTTAGATACAATAGTTCTTCAAAGTGGAGAAGATAATTTTTTTAAAGATGAAGATTTGATGAGTATAATAAAAATTATAAGAGAAAAAACAAAACTTCCAGTTTCTATATCTATAGGCGAAAGATCTTTGGAGTCTTATTTGAAATTTAAAAAATCTGGAGCTATAAGAACTTTAATAAAACATGAAAGTATAAATAAAGAATTATTTGATGATATTCATCCAGATAAAAATTATTATAACAGAGTAAATATATTAAAATATACTGATTCAATAGGTTATGTAACAGGATCAGGATTTATAGTAGGTCTTCCAAATCAAACAGATGATGATATGGCTGATGATATTATTTTTATGAGAGATGAAAATGTTAGAATGATAGGAATAGGACCATTAATAGCTTCTAAAAATACACCTTTTGAGAATATGAAAAATGGTTCTGTTGTAAAAACGATGAATGCTTGTTGTGCTGCAAGATTAACTGTTCCAAAAGCTCAAATGCCAGCAACTACTGCTTTAGGAACATTAAATTATAATTCTCATTATGAATCTTTAAAGTATTTTTGTAATGTAGTTATGGTTAATATAACACCCGATATATATAGAAAAAATTATAATATATATGATAATAAAGCTAAAATAGATTTTTTTGAAACTTTAAAGGAGTTAAAAAAAAGAAATCTTAAAGTTTCTCCTATAACGATGAAAGCTTTGAGTAGGTGATATTATGTCTTTAGGTGGATACAGACTCAATATAGTTATTTCTGGTAAAAGAAATGTTGGAAAGTCTTCGATTATAAATTCTTTATTGAATCAAGATATTGCTCTTGTTTCAGATTATCCTGGTACTACTACTGACCCTGTTTATAAAACGATGGAATTACATCCGATTGGTCCCGTTACTATTATAGATACTCCGGGTATAGATGATGTGGGGAATTTAGGAAATAAAAGAGTACAAAAAGCTCATCATGCCTTTATGAAATCAGATATTGGACTTTTGGTTGTTGATGATTACCCCGATGTTTATTTTTCAAATATTTTAAAAATATTTGAAAAAAATGCTATACCTTTTTTAATAGTTTTAAATAAGATAGATATGTTTAAAAGTGATATTATTGAGTATTATAGTAAAAAGTATAAAAAGAATTTTGTTAGTATTTCAGCAAAAAAGAATATTGGAATTGAAGAATTAAAAAATAAAATAGTTTCTATGAAACCTGAAGAAAGATCAATTCCAATGATTCCAGAATTCATAAAAGAAAATGATATTGTTTTATTGATAATTCCAATAGATACTGGAGCCCCAAAGGGTAGATTGATAATGCCTCAAGTTAATGCAATAAGAGAAATTTTAGATAAAAAAGCTTTTCCAGTAGAAACTTCAATAGAAGGTATTCCTAATGTCTTAAAGTTACTTAGTAAAAAACCAGACTTGGTTATAACTGATTCTCAAGCTATAAAAAAAGTATCGCAATTGATTCCTGAAGATATCAAATTAACCACATTTTCTATTCTTGAGGCAAGACATAAAGGTGATTTAAGATTATTGTCTGAAAATATAGAAGAAATAGAAAATCTTAATGATGGAGATTCGATTCTTATAATGGAAGGCTGTGCACATAGACCTATGAGTGAAGATATAGGGAGAGTAAAAATACCAAATTGGCTGAAAAAATATACTGGGAAAGAGTTAAATTTTAAGTTTATTGCAGGGAAAGAGTTTCCAGATGAAGAAGATTTATTGAATACAAAGATTATTATTCATTGTGGAGGTTGTACATTAACAAGAACAATAATGATGAGAAGACTTGTACATATAAAAAGATTGAATATTCCAATTTATAATTATGGAGTTATAATATCTTATTTGAATGGTGTTTTAGAAAGGGTTATGATTCCAGATTTGCTTTAATTTAAAACGAAGACAAATTTTGTCTTCGTTTTAATAAATTATTTTAAAAATTCTTCTACGGTATTTTTTAATAAATTGATATTATCAATTATAGGAGAATGTCCACAATCTTCTAAATAGTGTAATTTTGCATTTTCTCCAATATCATTTTTTATATCTAAAGCCATTTTTTCTGGAACAACTATATCATTTTTTCCCCAAAGAATTAAAACTGGACATTTTATTTTTTTTGCTTTTGCATTTCCAGAAATTATTCCATTGCTTTCTTCAGATATATTAAATATAGCAAGTGCAAAATCTACATCTACTAAATTTCTTTGATTCAACATATCATCTATATATTCTTCATATTTTTTTTCTGAAGGTTTATTATGAGTATATATTGACATATTCCATATTGTTTTTAACATTTCTCTATTTTTTTCTTCATAGGCTTTTAAAATTGGAATTACTTGAATAGGATCTTTTGCTATTTCTTCTTTTGTTTTTATAAGTTCTGAAGTTGGTGAACCATTAGAATCTTTTTTGAAAATAGGATAACCTCTTGTTCCAACTGATTCCATTAAAATTAATTTTTTTACATATTCTGGGTTGTCTGCTGTAAAATCCATAACTATTCCACCACCAGTTGACCAACCCATTAGATAGAAATTTTTTAAATTCAAACTATCACAAAATAATTTTAAATCTTTTGAAAAATCTTCTAAAGAATTTATAGGATTTTTGTATGAAGAGATTCCAAATCCTCTTAAATCTACTGCATAAATTGTAAATTCATCCGATAAGTTTTCCATTAATATATCCCAATGTTTTGATGAAGTCATATTTCCATGAACTAAAATTAAAGTTTTTTCTCCCCCTTTTTTATATCTATAACCATAAATCTCTCCATTTAAAAGTTCTATTTCTTTTAAAACTATTTGCATATATTTTCCCTCCTCATCAATTAAAAAATGAATTACCTCTCATTATTATTTTACCATAAATATAACAAAAAATTAATTTAAAGTTATAATTCATATATGGTAAAATTATATATAGTTCTAAAATAGGGGTGGATTATGTTTAAATATACTGTTTTTTTTGATATGGATAAAACTTTGTTAACTAAGAATAGTGGTCCTTTATACTTTAAGTATTTATTAAAAACTGGACAAATAAAATTTAAGGAATATACTAAACTTTTATATATGCCTATTTTTTATTATCTTGGAATATATGAACTCGAGGACATAACTTCTAAACTGTCCAATGATTTTGTGGGAGAAAGTAAGAAAAAAGTTTATGATAGGACTGATAAATGGTTTAAAGAATATGGCATTAATTTTATAAGAAAAAGTATGATTTTAGAAGTTGAAAAACATAGAGAAAGAGGGGCTAAATTAATCTTACTTTCGGCATCTCCTGAAAATGTTTGTCATCCAGTTTTTGAATATTTTAATTTACATGAAAAAATTTGCACTCGATTGATCTATGAAGAAGATAGATTTATAGGCGTTGAAGAAACTAGCTGTTATGGAGAAGAGAAGGTAAGACGTGTTAAAGAGTATATGGATAAAAATCATGTAGATCTTGAAAAGGCTTTTTTTTATTCGGATTCTATTTCAGATTTACCTTTTTTAAAGATAGTAGGAAATCCTATATGTGTTTCGCCAGATAAAAAATTAAAAAAATATAGTGAAAAAAATAGTTGGGATATAATAGAGATATAGTAAATACTATATCTCTATTTCGATACCAATTGGACAATGATCTGATCCCATTATTTCATCTAAATGATAAGCGTTTTTTAGATTATTTTTTATAGTTTCGCTTATAAAAAAATAATCTATTCTCCAACCAACATTTCTTTCTCTTGCTTTTGTTTTATAATCCCACCAAGAGTATTGATCTTCTTTTTTATTAAAAACTCTAAAAGCATCTAAAAAACCACTTTCTAAAAGTTTATCTATCCATTCTCTTTCTTCTATAAGAAACCCTGAAGTGTTACTATTTTCTTTGGGCCTTGCTAAATCTATTTCTTTATGTGCGGTATTTACATCTCCACATATTATTATATTTGGTTGAGTTTTTTTATATTCTTCTAAATAATCTAACAAATAATAATAAAAATCCATTTTATATTTCAGTCTTTCATCATTTGCTTTTCCATTTGGAAAGTATATATTGAATAATGAAAAATTGTCAAATTCTGTTATTAAAGTTCTTCCTTCAGAATCAAATATTTTATTATCCATTCCAAATTTTATATTTTTAGGTTCTTTTTTTGTAAAAGTTGATACTCCACTATATCCTTTCCTTTCGGCAGAGAAAAAATATTTTTTGTAATCACCAAAATTTATGAGTTTTTTTGGTAATTGATCTTCCATAGCTTTTATTTCTTGTATGGATAAAATATCTGGCTCATATTTTTTAATAAAGTCCAATAAATTTTTTTTATATATAGCTCTAATACCATTTACATTCCAAGATATCAGTTTCATAAAAACACCTCTCTTATGGTTTGTATTTTTTAATAATTTCTTCAGCTACTCTTATACCATCAACAGCGGAAGAAGTTATGCCACCCGCATATCCTGCTCCTTCGCCAGCAGGATAAAGACCTTTTAAAGATTCTAAATTTTTATTTCTAATTATAGTTATAGGAGATGAGCTTCTCGTTTCAAAACCAGTTAATACAGAGTATTTATAATCAAACCCTTTCAATTTGTTTCCCATATTGATTATACCTTCTTTTAAACTTTCTGATATAAAATTCGGAATATTTTCATTTAAATCTTTAAAATAATATCCAGGAGTATAAGAAGGTTCTATATTTTTTATTTTTTTTGAAACTTTATTATTTAAGAAGTCTTCTAATAATTGTACTGGTGCAAAATATGGTTTATTTGGATTGAAAGATGAATATTCTATTTTTCTTTGCATGAACATACCTGCCAATGGATGAGCTGAGTTAAAATCTTCTGTGTTTATATTAACAAGAACTGCTGAATTAGAGTTTTTATTATTTCTCAAATATTTACTCATTCCATTTGTTACTATAGAATTTTTTTCAGATTGAGATGCAATTACATATCCACCAGGACACATACAAAATGTATAAACAGCTCTATTTTGTTTCGTTCTATAAGATAATTTATAATCTGCAGCTCCCAATTTTGAATCATTTTTAAATTTTCCATATTGAGATTCATTTATTAAATCTTGATCATGTTCAATTCTAATTCCCATTGAAAAAGGTTTTTGATGTATTTCTATATTATTTTTTAAAAGCATTTCAAATGTATCTCTTGATGAATGTCCTATTGATAATATTATATTATTACTATATAGTTTTTCATTATTGTTTATTATTACTCCCATTATTTCAGAATTTTTTATAATTAAATCTGTTACATTAGAATCAAAATAATATTTTCCACCAAGTTTTTCTATTTTGTTTCTTATATTTTCTACAACTATTTTTAAAATATCTGTACCTATATGGGGCTTATTTAAATACAGTATTTCTTTTGGTGCACCAGCTTCACAGAATTCCTCTAATACTTTTTTTATTCTACTATTCTTATCTTTTATTAAAGTAGTTAATTTACCATCAGAGAAAGTTCCAGCTCCACCTTCACCAAATTGAACATTACTTTTTTCATTAAATATTCCATTATTCCAAAAATTTTTAACATCTTTGCTTCGAGTTTTAATATCTTTTCCTCTTTCAAGTATTATTGGATTAAAACCATTTTCGGCAAGGATTAATCCTGTAAACATTCCAGCCGGACCACTGCCGACGATTATTGGTTTATTGGGAATTTTTTCTTTTCCATATTCTGGAACTGAATAATTTTTTTCTTCATACTTTGAATATTTTTTAGAGTTTTCATTTTTTAATTTTAAAGCTAGATTGTATTCAAAAAATATCATTCTTTTTTTGCTTCTGGCATCTATAGATTTTTTTAATATGATATATTTTTCTATATTATTTTTTTTGATTCCATAGTTTATTTCTATTTCATTTAATAATTCTTCTTCAGTATGACTATATGCCATTCTCAGATTATTAATTTGTATCATTTTTATCCCTTCTCATAATATTATTTCCCACTATATATCCTGATGTCCAAGCCCATTGAAGATTATATCCGCCACAATCACCATCGATATCTAATATTTCGCCACATATATAAAGATTTTTAATTTTTTTACTTTCAAAATTTATTTCGTTTATTTCATTTAAATTTATTCCACCAGTTGTCACTTGTGATTCTTTCCAACCTTTTGTACCATTTATATTTATGTTAAAATTTTTGATAGAATTAATTATTTTATTTCTATCAGATCTTTTTAATTGATTTAGAGGTATATTATGTATATTGTTTATCTGTAATATTATATTTATCAATTTAAAATGTATAATTCCCATTAGAGAATCACTTATTTTTAAATTGGGATTCAATCTTGTTTGATTTATTAAATAATTATTTATTTCATCTTTATCTATATTTTGAGCCAAATCTATTTTTATTATATAATTTTTTTCTGGTTTTATAAATCTACTTATTTGCATAGAAGGTATACCAGATAATCCATAGTCTGTAAATAGTATTTCACCATTTTTTTCTATTATTTTTATGTTTTTATGATCAAACAATGAAGCATTACCTTTAACTCGAACACCTTTTAATTGAGGTAGAAAATAATCATTAGATATCAATTGAACAAGTGCTGGTCTCTGTGTTTTGAACGTATGTCCAAGTTTTATCAATTCAGAATTTATAGAACCATCCGATCCCAATGCAGGGTAAGATTTTCCGCCTGCTGCGATTATTAAAATATCAGATTCATATTTATCATTCAATATGAATTTATTTTTTAAGATATCTATTTTGAATATTTTTGTTTTTGTATATATTTTTATATTTAATCTATTTAATTCATTTTCTAAACTTTTTACTATAGACAAGGAGTTTTCAGTTATAGGGTATATTCTTCCATCTATTTCTCGCGGATACACTCCTATAGATTTAAAAAAAGATATTGTTGATTTATCATCAAATATTTGTAATGAATTTTTTATTAATTCTTTATTTTTACAATAAAAAAATGTTTCATCCATTTTTTTATTTGTATAATTACACTTTCCATTACCTGTTGCAAGTATTTTTTTACCGATATTTTTCATTTTTTCAAATATATTGACTTCATGACCATTTTTAGCGGCATTTATTGCCGCAATAATTCCTGATGCTCCACCACCAACTATATTTACAATCATTAAAAACACCTCATAATTTTAAATCTTTTATATTTTTCATTTTTAATTATCTTCTTAAATATTTACAAATAAAGGTTTTTGTGGTATAATAAATTCTGTAATTTATTCGAAAGCTCTCATAGTTCAACGGATAGAACGGAGGATTCCTAATCCTCAAATGCAAGTTCGATTCTTGCTGGGAGCACCAATAAAACCGTTCTTTTTGGAACGGTTTTTTAAATTAAAAGAGGCTTATTTAGCCTCTTCATATTCTTTGTTGTTGAAAATGTTTTATGATTCCTTCAGTATTTACAGATATAACATCTATTTGGACATCTTCAAAATCGAGTTCTCTATGAGTATTTATAAAGATTTCGCCCACCTTGGATATTTTAATTATTTTTTTTCTGTTTACCCTATATGCGGGATCACCAAATTTATTAGTTCCACCTTTGACTTCTATCAGTATTAAAGTTTTGTTTTTCATAGCTATTATATCGATTTCGCCTATTTTTGTCGTATAATTTAGTTCCAAGATTTTGTATTTTTCTTTTTTTAGATATTCGAAAGCTATTTTTTCATATTTTTTTCCTAAATTGTTCATGTTTTAATTATGAATTCCTGGAACTTTTAGATATTTCTCATTTTTTTCAGGGAAATTGTTTATTATGTCATCGCTTTTAAATTTTTCGGGAATATCTTCATGAGTTATTGATTTTAATTCGTCTTTTATTGGTGAAAAAAGTTCCTCTTCATCTGAAACATCGATATTATCTAAAAGAGACATATAGTTTAAAAGATTGTTCAGATCATTTTTAATTATGATTTCTTCATTGTCTTTTAATTCGATATTGGATAATTTTTCGAGTTTTTTTATTAATTCATTATCAATCTTTATCATTTTTTACCTCCAATTATTTAATAAGATAGATCTACAATTATTTTATCATCATCAAATTTCAAATTCTTTAAAACTATATTTTTACTAATAATATTTTCTGGAACATTTATAAATATTCTGTTTTTATTTATAATGATATTTTTTGGTAAATCTTTTAAATTTATTTTATCTATTGGTATATTATGAGAAAATTCATATACTCCATTTAAAGAGTAAGGAAATTTTTCAAGAGTTAAAAAGAATTTGAACATTATTACTTTTACTTCTATGGTATTATTCATAAATTTAAATTTAGTAGATTTATCAAATAACATTTTTATTATCTTTGATGAATTATCTTTTAAAACTCCAGAAAGAATTTTTTTTGAAGTGTTAGAATCAATTTCAAAATGAGCAGGCAAAATTATTCCTCCCTATAATTTAATTCTAAAATAAATGAGCCATTTTCTACTTCAAAACTATCTATTTTTAGTGATTTTAAAGTTGAATTTATTACAGGATTTATATCAACTTTATTTAGATCTATGGAAATATAATTATCTTCAGACGAAAAAGCTTGAGTGAATTTAGAGGCTATATCAAAAACCCCTTCTAATATTTTTCTTATTCCAGTATCTCCGGAAAGTTCTAATTTTAATATTCCAGATTTTAGATCTTCGGGTTTATCTACGATTTTTAATAAAGTATCAAATTTCATATATTTTTTAAGAATTTCTACTTCTACTTGAAAATGAATACCTTCATTTTTCAATTCAACATTTAAATTTTTAAGTCCTTTTATAGTTGTATTCGATTCTATTATTTTATCAACAAGTCCATTTATAAAACTTTCATCTACTTTTATTTTCATTCCACCCATAAAAAAACCTCCTCATTAATAAATTTATTTTTAGTACATATATATTTATTATACAACATATAATTAATATAAAAAAATTTTTGAAGTTTAAAAATTAAATTAAATTTATTGTAATTTTTATATCAATATGTTAAAATTTAAAGCTTATTTTTAATACTGATATTTTTTATATTAAAAGGAGGATGTTTATGAAGATAGGAGTTATAAGTGATATACATGGTTCAGCTTTTTATCTTGAAAAAGCTTTGAATAGTATTGGTGATGTTGATAAATATTTTATTTTAGGAGATTTTTTATATCATGGTGCAAGAAATGATTTGCCATATAAATATGAACCTAAAGTTTGTATAGAAATTTTAAATAAATTAAATTATAATTATGTTACTGGAAATTGTGATTCTCAAATAGATCATTATGTTTTGAATCTACCAGAACCAAAATATATGAGCTTTGAAAGTTATGGTAAGTTCAATTTAATGTTGACTCATGGTTGGACACCTACGATAGAAGAAGCTATTAAAATTTCAAATGAAAGAAATATGGATATTTTAATACATGGACATACGCATATTTCAAAGATAGAAAAGAAAGAAAATATTTTGATATTTAATCCTGGTTCTGTTTCTATTCCAAAGGAACAGACACCTAAAAGTTGTGGCATTTTAGAAATTTTTGATAATAAAATAAAATTAAATCTTATTGATATAGAAAATAATAATTATTATGATTCTTTTGAATTAAAAAAATGAACGGGGGATTTTAATGGATAGCTTGCGGATTTTTTTACTCTTACCTTTTTTTAGTGTTTTTACTCAAGTTGGTATAGCTTCATCTTTTACACAAATTAAAGAAATTTTTAATTCTGAATTTTTTGCAAGTACTTTTATAGCTATAACACCACTTGTATCAATGATAATAGGACCATTATGGGGAAAATTCCTATCAAAATATGGTGAAAAAAGAACATACTCTATATCTTTATTTTTTTGGGGTATAATTGTTATGTTGATATCTTTTTTTCTATATAATCCTATTTTGAGTATAATTTTAAGAGCTGTTCAAGGCTTTTTTGATCCAGTTTTTTATAATATATCTCTTACGGGAGTATCCAAATCATCTTTAAATATAAAAAATAAATCTAAATTTTATGGTTATATAGAAATTATGGGCAGTCTTGGAGCTATATTAGGACCTTTGATCTTGGGAAGTTTTTTTATATATTATCCTAAACAATTTCTTTTTTTATTATCTATTATTGTCTTATTTTATTTATTTTTTACTTTTAAAAAAATAAAGAATTTTGAAGTTGATGTATTAAACAAAAAAGAACCTAAAAAATTTTCTTTATTAATACTATTAGCAACTTTTTATGGTATTTCTGTTTTAATATCTATAGTTGCTTTACAAGTAGTCTTACCTATATATGTTGAACAAATATACGAAAATGCTATTTTGGGAAAAGTAATAGCTTCTTTATTTTCGGTTGGTCTTATGATAGGTAATTTTGCTAAGCATAAATTAATAGGAATTAAAAAAATTATGCCTATATTCACAGGAATTATATTATTTATTTCATATCTTTTCATAGATAATCCCATTATATTTTTATCTATTTTATTTATAGGAGGTATTTTTTTGGGACTATCTCTTACTATGAGCAGTGAATACGCGTCTGTTTTATCTAAAGGGTTTGAAAATACTGGAATGTCATTTTTTTCTTCTTTGAGGATAAGCGGAAATATTTTTGGACCTTATTTAGCAGCTATGGCAATACCAAATTTGTTTATATTACTTTCAGCTTTAACTATAGTTTCAACTGGATTATTATTTTCTGAAAAAGATTAAAAGAGGTGAATTTTATGGAAGAATTGAAGGGTGCAACTTCTTTACTGCTATCTTATTATGACGTTTTAATTACTTCAATATGGGTTTTGTTACCAATAGCTATATTTCTTACTTTTTTTGCTAAGTTATCATCAAAAATTTCTATATTTTTTATAGGTTTTTTTGGAGCATATTCATTTTTGATTCCATATCTTTTGAAATTAGAACAAATTAGAAATTTAATAGATCAATATTCCGATTATAAATTTGTTATATATTTAATAGTAAGTTTTGTTTTTGGAATGATATTTTATAGCATAGTGAAGCTTGCAATGTCTATAGGAGGACTTTTGCTTGGAGGTTTTTTAGGATATAATATAGGAACATTTTTAATTACAAAGGATAGTAAATGGTTAAAAGATATTCCAATAAATTCTGAATATATACCATGGATTTTCTTTGCGATTATTGGTATTATACTTGCTCTAATAATTTCAAAAAATTATGAAAAAATAATATCAGGATTATCTGTTATATTTGGTGCTTTTTTGATGTCTTTTTATACTTTTTATATTCTTGAAACCTATGCAGGTTTAAAAATAGGAAATAATGATATAGCTATTGGTATGAATAAACTTTCAAATCAAGAGTTTTTTGCAATGTTTATAGTATTTATAATTTATATGGTTATAGGATTTTATTCTATGAGAGTGACATCTAAAAAATTTGATTAGAAAGGAATTTTTAAATGGAAAATCTTTTAAATGAATTAAATGAAATAAAACCAATTATAAAAATTGATGTTGAAAATAGATTTAAAGAATTTGAGGATTTGGGAGAAAATGGAGATTCTTTGGACTTATTTTCAGAACTTAGTTTTTGTGTAATGACGGCAAATTGGACATCGAAAGGTGGTATAAAAGCACAAACTTATATAGGAAAAGAAGGATTTGCTCATCTAAGTTATGAAGATTTGAATAAGAAAATGAAAGAAGTAGGACATAGATTTCCAAACACAAGAACTAAGTACATAATTGAAAACAGATGGATTATTCCAGAATTAAAAAATATGCTAAAAAATAATAATCCATTTGAAATTAGAAAATATATAGCTAAGAATGTCAAAGGGATTGGATGGAAAGAAGCCAGCCATTTTCTTAGAAATACAGGAGAAAAAAATTTAGCTATTTTAGATAAGCATATAATGAGAATAATGTTAAAATCGAATCTTATAAATGAGCTACCTAAATCTGGTTGGAATGAAAAAAAATATATAAATATGGAACAAAGACTTATACCTTTATCAAAAAAATTTGGAGAAGATATGGGAAAATTAGATTTATATCTTTGGTATTTAGCAAAAGGAAGCATAGATAAATAACTTTATTTTAACAAAAAATAAAAAAAATAATGCTAAAATTTTTTTGAAGGGAGGTAAGTATCAATGCCTATTTATAGATATAGATGTACCAAATGCGGACATGAGTTCACTACCATACATTCTATGAATGAAAGACCTGATATAAAATGTGAAGAATGTGGTGAAAAAGCAGAAAGAGTTATAGGAAATGTTGGGATTTCATTCAAAGGTAGCGGATACTATATAAACGACTCCAAGAAGAGTTCAGCTGCTAAATAATGTTAACGAAACCGAAATAAGTTTTTCTTGACAAAATTTTATCTGTGCTGTATAATTAAACACGGATTGGGTAAATGGGCCATTAGCTCAGTTGGTAGAGCGGCTGACTCTTAATCAGTAGGCCGCAGGTTCGAATCCTGCATGGCCCACCATATAATTTCAATTTAAAGTGGAAGTCACCCGTAACGTTGAACTTCCCACCCCGGGCATAAAGCCGTCAGAGGTAATCAATTTAGATATAATATAAGCCTTATATACAATAATACGGGTGACGTTTTCGTCACCCGTATTTTATTTATAAATCAAAGGATGGTGATTTCTTATAAGCGATAAGAATAAAGTTATTAGGAATGAAAAGATAAAAGTTCCTAAAGTACTGTTGATCGACGCTGAAGGTGAAAAATTGGGCGTAACTCCTACAAAAGAAGCTTTAATAAAAGCAAGAGAAGCTGGACTCGATTTAGTTTTGGTTGCACCAACTGCTAAGCCACCTGTTGCTAAGATTATGGACCTGGGTAAATATCTTTATGAGAAAGAAAAAAGAGAGAAAGAAGCTAAAAAAAATCAGAAAAAGCAAGTTGTTAAAGAGATGAAATTTAGACTTAGAATCGATGATCATGATTTTGATACTAAGGTCAGAAAGATAAATGATTTTTTGAAAGAAGGTCAAAAAGTTAGAGCAGTAATAATGTTTTTGGGTAGAGATATTATGTTCAAAGACAAAGGAAAAGAGTTAATTGATAGAATTATTGAAGAAACTTCTGAATATGGAAAATTATCTAGACCTGCTAAAATGGTTGGAAGAGATATGGACATATTCCTTGAACCAATAAAAGCTGAAAATAATTAAGGCTCAATTAAAGGAGGAAGCAATATGGCAAAGATAAAAATTAAAACAAAAAGTGCTGCAAAAAAAAGATATAAAGTTACCGGTTCTGGAAAAGTTGTAAGACATAGAAGTCATACTGGACATAATACAGGTAAAAAAACAAATTCAAAAATGAGAAGATTGAAGAGACCAGTTGAAATTAATGCATCATTCGAAAAAGAAGCTAAAAGAATATTAGGACTAAGATAATAGAAGGGAGAGGTACTGATGAGAGTAAAAAGAGCTGTTAACGCAAGAAAAAAGAGAAAGAAGATATTAAAAGCAGCTAAAGGTTATAGAGGTGCTTTAAGTAGAAGATATACATTAGCTAAAGAACAATATTTAAGAAATGGAAATTTTGAATATGCTGATAGAAAAAAGAAAAAGAGAAATTACAGAAGATTATGGGTTACAAGAATAAATGCAGCAGCAAGAATGGAAGGCATGAAATATAATGAATTAATTCATGGTTTGAAATTAGCTAATGTTAATATAAATAGAAAAATGTTAGCTGAAATAGCAGCTACAGATATGGAATCTTTTAAAGAATACGTAAATATAGCAAAAGAAGCATTAAAAGTATAAAATAACTCTCTGTTTTTTAACAGAGAGTTATTCTTTTTATTTTCCACCGATACTCATATTTTTTATCAAAGTTGTTGAACCTGCAATGGATCCCATATATTTAAAATCGGAACCAATTTCTTCTATATTTTCTAAGAGTTCTGATAAAGTTCCAGCAAGTGTCATACCTCTGAAACTTTTAGTGAATTCTCCATTTTCAATCAATTGACCGCTAATTTGAATTGAGAATCTTCCTGATATAGGATCAGCGGTGTGTAATCCCATCATTTGTGTTATATATAAAGCTTTTTCTTTATTTATTATATTTTTTCTTGTACTTGTTGACATGAGATGCATATTTATTGTAGAAATTATTGGAATTCCAGAATTAGATGAAGCAAAAGCATTTCCTGTTGGTTTCATTCCGAGTTTTTTTGCAGAATAAAGATTATGAGCGAAATTTTTAAGAACACCTTTTTCTATAAAATTAAATCTTGAAGTATTTATTCCTTCATTATCATATGATTGCATTATTGGGGCAGAACCATTCATAGGATCATGCAATAAGGTAACTTTTTTTGAAGCAATTTGTTTTTCAAGTTTACCCCCCAAAAATGATTTTCCTTTATAAACACTTTCGCCAGATAATGGAGTTGATAATACACTCAACAACATAGCGCTTGCAAAAGGAGAAAGAATTATATCATATCTTCCAGAATTTAAAAGAGTTGAATTTAAACCACTTAGGGCTTTTTCACAAGCATTTTTTGCAATTCTATCCAAGTTAATATTTCTTATGCTAGATTGTACATCAAAATCGAAACCCATGGATGAATCTTCTTCATAAATAGCTGCTAAAGTTATTGAAGCTTCTGCAACTGTAAAATAAGATTGCTTAAAAACTTTATTTGAATTAACAAAATAATTTCTTATAGTAGAAGTTTCTACAGAAGATCCTCTTACAAATTTTATTTTATCATCTAAAGATAAAGCTTTTTTCTCAAGTTCTTTAGCCATTTCAATGATATCATTTAATTCAATTTCAGCAGTTGTTTTATCATAAGTCCAGTCCATAAATTCAAAATCTTTTTGATCTGAAATTATATTTCCAGAATCTTCTTCGGAAAATTCATTCATTTCAATAGCTTTTTCAATAGCTTCTTTTATACCTTCTTCAGTTATTATATTAGTAGTTGAAGTACTTTTCTTTCCATCTTTATTTATCAATTTTATTCCTGCTGTACCTTTTTCTCCTTCGGATAATTCTTCCAATTTTTGATTAGAAAAAGAAGCTTTTTTTTCTTTACTTATGAAAACATTTATTTGTACATCAAATCCTTTTTGTTTAGTATTTTCACAGATATTTAAAAGTATATCCTTCATCATTTGTCTCCTCCTTTTACAACTCCACCTACAACCATTTTAGGTATTCTTACTGTTGGTTGGGCATCAGAAACAGGAGCACCTTGACCATCTTTTCCACATGTTCCTACTGCAAAGCCTAAATCATTTCCCACCATATCTATGCTTTGTAATACTTTTAGTCCATTACCAACGAGAGAAGCTCCTCTTATTGCTTTTGTAAGCTTTCCATTTTCTATTAAATAACCTTCACTTATTCCAAATTGGAAATCTCCAGATATTACATCTACTTGTCCACCACCCATTTTTTTTACGAAGATGCCATTTTCCACAGATTTTAAAATTTCATCTGGGTCATCTTTTCCAGGGGCTATTAAAGTATTTCTCATTCTAACTATAGGCAAATGCATATAAGTTTCTCTTCTACCATTACCAGTAGGTTCAACGCCAAATTTTTTAGCTGTAATTCTTGAATGCATATAACCTTTTAACACACCGTTTTCTATTAATACTGTTTTTTCTGTTTTATTACATTCATCATCATAATTCAAAGTTCCTCTTTTATTAGGTAATGTTCCATCATCGATGACGGTTATTTTTTCAGAAGCTATTTTTTTACCAACTTTGTCTCTATAAACAGATCCTGAAAGTACTAAATCAGCTTCCATTCCATGTCCACAAGCCTCATGAACCATAGTACCACCTGCTTCGGCTGATAAAATAACAGTAAACTCTCCTGCCGGAGCATCCTCGCCTTCTAATTGAACAATAGCTTGATTACAAGCTTCTTTAGAAGCTTTTATTATCATTTCATCTGTAAAAAATTCAAATCCTTTATTTTCAGAATTTCCAGATAATCCTGTAAACATTTCATCATTTTCATTTTTGGCTATTGTTACGACATAAAAAATAGGATAATTTCTTATATCTTCTACAATTTTACCTTCTGAATTTATTATTTTTACTTTTCTTTGAGTATCGCCATATCTTACTGTAATTTGTTTTATTCTTGAATCATACTCTTTACAAGTGTTTACAGCTAAGTTTATTTTTTCAATTTTTTGATTCATACCAATATCATTAAAATTAATATCATAATCATTGAGACCTCTATCTTCAAGCTTTTCAAAATTTTCAATTTTAATATTATTTTTTTTAAACATAGAAGAGGCACTTTTAGATAAATTTTCAGATAATTGCAATAAATTTTCATAATTTGGATTATTTGTATGAGCAAATATAGTCTCATCACCATCTACAACTCTTAAACTGGCACCCTTTCTGCTTGAAAAATTAGATCCTTCAAATTTCCCATTATCATATATTATGAAGTTTGAATAAACTTCTTCGAAAAAAATTTCGGCATATTCTCCACCATTGCTTAAAGCTTTGTTTAGAATATCCGAATACTCTTCATGAGATAAATTCAATTTTATCCCTCCTTAATTAGTTTATATAACTTATTAAAATTATACTATTCAATAAATTAAAAATCAAACTAATAAATATATAAATAAAAATATTATAATATATAATATAAACTTTATAATATTGGGAGGAATTAAAATGAAAAAATTTTTTTTAGTTTTTTATATTATTTTTGTTTTTATATTTGCTTTTTCATCAACCTTTGACCTGTTTTTACAAAAAGGGGATATTTTAAATTTTAAAAATTTAAAATATGATGATTTAAATAAAATACCATCTGCATATTATAAAAATAATGAATTTTTTTTTAGAGCTGGTGGAAGTAAAAACTTTTATACATTTAATCTTGGCGAAGATACATGGAATATCACAATAAAACCGACTAAAGATTCTACAATATTATTTTATGATGAAAACACTTCAGAAAAAAATATTTATAATCAAAAAATTTTTATTGAAGAATTAAAAAAAGCTAAAAAGTATATTTATATGAGTATTTATGATATAGATAATATAGAGATAGTTCAAACATTAAAAGATCTTTCTAGAGATGGAATATATATAAAAATAGTTTTAGAATCACAAAATCAAAATACTTATTCAAGTATGCTTGAAAAAGAAGATAATATAGAACTCAAATATGATTCTAATTATGCATTAATGCATAATAAATTTATAATAATAGATGGATATTGTCTCATAACGGGAAGTACAAATCTAACAAATAATGGGTTGAATTATAATTCAAATAATATGATATTTATATATAATAATGATTTAATAGAAAATTATATTCTTGAATTTGAAGAACAATTTTATGATGAATTATTTGGTAAAAAAAATAATGGTAAAAAATTAAATAATAAATTTGATTTTAATAGTGGGTATATAGAATCTTATTTTACACCAGAGGATAATCTTAAGCAAAGAATAATAGATCTTATAAATAGTTCAGAAAAGAATATATATGTTATGATATTTACTTTTACAGATAAAGAAATAGCAGATGCTTTAATTAAAGCTAAAAATAGGGGGGTAGAAGTTAAAGTAATAATGGAAAATTTTCAAGCTGGTTCAAAGTGGTCTACTTGGGAACAATTAAAATCTGAAAATGTAGAAGTTATAGTAGATAAAAATTCAAAAGTATTTCATCATAAAGTTATTATTTTTGATGAAAAAAAAGTTTTAACTGGTTCTTTTAATTTTACTAATTCTGCACAAAACAAGAATGATGAAAATTCTATTATAATACATAGTTCAGAAATTTCAGAAGAATATATTAAAGAATTTAAAAGATATTGGAATATTTACAATTTGTAATTAGAATACATTCACATTTTAATACAATAGAAATCTATAAAAGTGTATAATTACCCTTGTTTTATCATTAAACATATATGAAAGATGGGAGGGTAATAATTTGAAAGGAAGCTCTATTAAGATTGAGAATCTTAATAAAATTTATTATGAAGACGATTTTGTTGCTTTGGATGATGTAAACCTTGAAATTAAGTCTGGAGAAATTTTTTCTTTATTAGGACCTTCAGGTTGTGGGAAAACAACCCTTTTAAGAATGATAGGAGGATTTTTAGAGCCAACCAACGGACATATATATATGGATGGTGAAGATCTTTTGAAGCTTCCTCCAAATAAAAGAAAAGTGAATACTATATTTCAAAATTATGCATTATTTCCACATTTAAATGTATATGAAAATATTGCTTTTCCATTGAGATTAAAAAAAATGAATGAAAAAGATATAGATTTTGCAGTAAAAAAATACTTAGACTTAGTAAAATTGAATGAACATATAAATAAAAAACCAAATCAATTATCTGGAGGACAAAAACAAAGAGTTGCGATAGCCAGAGCACTCGTGAATGAACCTAGAATATTACTTCTTGATGAACCTTTAAGCGCACTTGATGCTCAGTTAAGACAACATATGTTATTAGAGCTAGATGCAATACATGATGAAGTTGGAATAACTTTTATATTTGTTACTCATGATCAACAAGAAGCATTATCCGTATCTGATAGAATTGCAGTTATGAATAATGGAAAAGTACAACAGATAGGAACATCTTATGAAATATATGAAATGCCTTCTAATTCATTTGTTGCTAATTTCATAGGAGAAACAAATTTTTTTACAGGTATAGTTAAGGATATAAATGGAAATTGTGCTGAAATAGAAGTTAAAGATCTTGGTAATTTAAAAGTTTATTTAGATAAAAAAATAAATATAAATGAAAAAGTTAGAGTAACTATAAGACCAGAAAAAATAAGAATTACTAAAGAAAAACCTTTAAGTTTAACGGATGATTTTAATGTTTTAAATGGTACAGTTGATAAAATGATATATAAAGGATTTCAAACTAAATATTATATTAAAATAAATGAAAAATTTACTTTTAATGTTCAAAAACAACATGCAAAATATATTATTGATGAAGGAATAATTGATTGGTATGAAGATGTTTATATATGGTGGGATATGAATGATGGTTATATAGTGGAGGTAGATTTATGAAAAAAAAATATGGAATAACTTATATAACTCCATTTATATTATGGACAACTTTATTTTTTATACTTCCAACCACTATTATATTTATATATAGTTTTTTAAAAAAAGCACTTTATGGTGGGGTTGATTGGCAATTAAGTTTTAAAGCATATATAGATTTGTTTGATATTTCACTTTTAAAAATATTTTTAAATACATCATTTGTTGCTATAGTTTCAACAATAATAACTATTTTTTTTGCAATACCAAGTGCTTATTACATAGCAAGAAGTAATCATAAAGATAAATTAATATTTTTTATAATAATACCATTTTGGACCAATTTTTTGGTTAGAATATATTCATGGATTGCTATTTTGGGGAATAATGGACTATTAAATCAAATATTATTGAAGTTTAGAATAATAGATGATTATTTGATGTTTCTATATAATAATGGATCTATAATAACTGTAATGGTTTACACGTATTTACCATATGCAATACTGCCACTATTTTCGACGATAGAAAAATTTGATTTTTCATTACTCGAAGCAGCGAGAGATCTTGGGGCTACTAAAAGCGAAAGTATTTTTAAAGTTTTTTTGCCAAATATAAAAACTGGTATATATACAGCTATGATATTTACTTTTATACCTGCATTTGGAAATTATGCTATACCTCAACTCGTTGGTGGGATAAATTCAATGATGATTGGTAATGTGATATCAAGAGAACTAATGATAACAAGAAATTGGCCTCTTGCTTCTGCTATCTCAGTTTTTATAACTATAATAACTGTATCAGGTATATTAATATTTATGAATAAAAATGATAAAAAGAAGAAAGTGGTATTATGAAAAAAGAGAGAAGAATATTTTCCCTTATTATATTGATAATAACTTTTATATTCTTTTATACACCTATAATAACTCTTTTAATTTATTCTTTTAATTCATCTAAAAGTATGCATTGGAATGGATTTTCTTTAAAATGGTATAAAGAACTTTTTACCAATTCTGGTGAAATCTGGAAGGCATTTTTTAATTCCATTACAATAGCTATAACTTCAGCTTTATTTTCAACGATTATAGGTACAATAGCTGCAATAGGCTTAAAATGGCATTCTTTAAAGAATAAAAATGTAATTCAAAAAATTTCTTATGTTTCTCTTGTAATGCCAGATATCATCGTTGGAGTTTCATTATTAATTTTATTTGGAGTATTAAAGATGAGATTGGGTTTATTTACGATATTTATAGCTCATACTACATTTAACATTCCCTATGTATTATTTATCGCTTTATCGGCCATGGAAGATATAGATTATTCATTAATAGAAGCATCTTATGATTTAGGAGCAACAGAAATTCAGGCTTTAACTAAAGTTATGATGCCTGTTTTAAAACCCGCTATAATATCATCGATATTGATGACTGTAACACTTTCTATAGATGATTTTGTAATAACTTTTTTTGTTTCTGGACCAGGCTCGACAACATTACCATTACAAATATATTCAATGATCAGATTTGGAGTATCACCGGTTATAAATGCATTATCCGTAGTTATGATATTTGGAACGATTATATTGGCTGTATCTACCAGAAGATTTTTTAAATATTTATTTTAAGGAAAGGGATTTAGATGAAAATAAAATGGGTGATGACATTATTAATTCTTATATCATTTGGTTTGATAATTACTTTAAATCTTATAGATAATAAAGAAAAATTATATATTTTCAATTGGTCTTATTATATTCCAAATGAAGTTCTTAGAGAATTTGAAAAAGAATATGATGTTAAAGTAATTTACGATGTTTTTGCATCAAATGAAGAAATGTTTGCAAAAATAATGATAACAGGCGGAGTAGGGTATGATATAGTATTTCCTTCTGGAGATTATACTTCTATAATGATAAAGTTAGATTTACTTGAGAAATTGGATAAAGAAAAAATACCGAATATGAAATATTTAGATAATGAAGTTTTAAAGAAGATTAAGTATGATGAAGGTTTGTTTTATTCAGTTCCATATGTTTTAGGTGCAGCAGGAATAGCAGTTAATAAAACATATGTAAAAAACTATGAAAAAGATTGGGATATATTTCTTGATGAAAGATATAAAAATAGAATGACAATGCTCGATGATATGAGAGAAGTTTTGGGAGCAGCATTAAAAACTTTGGATTATTCAGTTAATACAAAGGATAAAAGACAATTAGAAGAAGCCGCAAATCTTGTAAACAAATGGAAGGAAAATATTTTAAAATTTGATGCAGAATCTTTTGCAAAGGGATTCTCAACTGGAGAATTTTGGATAGTTCAAGGCTATGCAGAAAATATATTTTTAGAACTTGAAGAAAATATGAGAGAAAATATAGATTATTTTATACCTAAAAGTGGTGGAGCAATGTATATGGATTCAATGGTTATGTTAAAAAGTTCAAAAAACAAAGAACTTGGATATAAATTTTTAAATTTTATACAAAGACCTGATATATATGCAAAAATAGTAGATTATTTAGAATTGCCTTCTATAAATATAAAATCAAGAGAAATTAGAGAAATAACACCTAAATATTCAATAGCAGATCTTAAAAACAATGAATTCAAAGAAGATTTAGGAGAAAACGTTGAAATATATAATCAAATCTGGCAAAAAATAAAATTAAATTAAAGAACAAAACTGGAATAATATTGAGTATAAAAAATACTTGATTTATTCCGGTTTTTATTTTTTACTTAAATTGAATAAATCTTTAAAGAGTATAAGTTAATATTATAATGAAAATAAAATAAAATAAACAGAGGTGATTATGTGTCAAAGTATAAAATGGTTGCTTTAGATCTCGATGGAACACTTTTAAACAATAAGTCTGAAATATCACAAAAAAATATAGAAATATTGAGATCTCTTCATCAAGATGGTATAGAAATTATAATAGCAACGGGAAGAACATTTTTAACTTCCAAGCAATATGGAAAAATATTAGATCTTCCAATACATATGATATGTTCTAATGGTGCTATTATAAAAGACTTAAAAGAAGAAAAATCAATTTATTCTAAGTCTATAAAGATTGAAGAAACAGAAAAACTTTTAAAATTTGGTATACAAAATAAAATAAATGTAACTGTTTATGAAGATAGTATGATTTATTTAAATGAAAAATCTGATTTTCTTGTAAATCTTTTTCAACAATATGAAATTCCTCATATGATATCAAAAAATCTTATAAATAAAATAGAAAGAGATCCTCAGATGGTAATATTTAGGGATTATATGGATAATATAGCACATCTTGAAAAATTTATAAAAGAAGAAGGAATGTCATTATCATTAACTCATTCAACACCTCATTCCGTAGAAATAATGGCAGATGGAGTTAATAAATATTCTGGTGTATCTTATTATGCAAAAATGAAAGGAATAAAAAATGAAGAAATAATAACGATGGGAAATAGTATGAATGATTATGAAATGTTAAAATATAGTGGGCTTGGCATAGCCATGAAAAATTCAGATGAATTATTATTAGAAAAATTTTCGAATTTATCAGAAAAAGACAATGACGAAAATGGGGTTTATGAAGAACTTTACAAAATTTTTTATAATTAATCCGACACAGTTAAGTGTCGGATTTTTTTGGATTTACTATTATAGTTTTATAGTTTTTATAAAGCCACATTCCGGGTTTGGAACCTTTTGGTTTCCAAACATTATCTCTTGTTGTGAAGTCTACAGGAACATTATAAGACATTTTAGCTTTTGAAAATGAAGCTTCTAATGAAGCTGCATATTCTATAACATCGTCAGGAACAATCTTTCCAGCAGATTTTATTATTGCATGTGAACCTGGAATATTATGTGTATGTAACCAAATATCTTCTTTAGAAGCATTTCTTGTCAATTCATCATTTTGCTTATTATTTTTTCCTATGAATATATCAAAATCTTTAAATTTAAAAGTTTTAAAAGAGATCTTATTATTTTTTCTTTTTAACTTCTTATCTTTTTTTAACAGACCTTCTTCAAACATTTCTTCGCGTATATCTGATAAATTATCTATGTCTTCTGATTCTTCAATTGTTAATAGTAATTGATAAAGATAATCGAGAATATTTTCAGTTTTACGCAATCTCTTTTTCGAAATTATGACTCTAGTTTTTATTTTTTTTATTTTTTTAAAATAATTTTCAAGATTGGTAGAAGGATTTTTTAATGGATCGAGTTCTATTCTAAAAGTTTTTCCATTATTCCAATCTGAAACATCTATATAAGAGTCACCTCTTTTTGCTTTAAAAATATATGTTTGCAAAAGTTCTCCCTTATTTATCAAATCTTCTATATTTTTTTCCTCTGAAATATCATTTAAAAGCTTATATTTAAGATTTTCATTTTTATCTATTTCTTTAATTATTATTTTTTCTAAATCTTTTTTTAAATGTATAATTCTTGATTGATTTGATGAAAACTCAAATAATTTCAATATGGCTACCGAAGGATCAAGTAATTCAAAATCTTCTTTTATAGGTTTTATAGCTGATACATCATATTTATTATCTTCTTTAAAAAAATATAATTTATTATTTCCCAATGATTTCAAAGTTTTGTCTAAACCATTATATTTAAGAAATTTATAAGATTTTTTAGAAAAACCAACAAATAAATCATCTATATTAGAATGATCCAAGAGAAAATTTTTTTTAGAATCATCAAAGAATGGTACAAATTTAGCTCCTGGAAGAATAGTTCTAAGATTTTCATTATATTTTTTTAAAGCATCTTCTATTTTATTTTCAGAGTTAACAAGTATCAAATTTGAATTTCTACCCATCAGTTCAAAATATAGTCTGTATTTTTTTAAATCTCCTATTAAATTAAATCCTTCTAATTCTATATAACCTGTTCTATCCATAGATAATTGTACAATATTTTTTATTTTAAATCCTTTTATAGATTTTCTCAAATATTGAGAAAAATTCACAGGATTTTCAGGGACTTCGGGTTTATCTTTTAAAAGCATTATATAAGCAGGATTATTCAAAGAAAAAAGAATATTATTATTTCTAAGTTGAATAAGAACTTCAGAATTAATAGGTTGATAAATATTTCTTATACTACTTCCCAAACAATTTTCTTTTATTTCATTTATTAATTTATGAAAAACTAGTCCATCTAAAGGCATTTAATCATCTCCAATATTAATATAATATAATTATATCAAAAAATACATAGCAATATAAATTGTTTACTGTATAATTAAGATAAGAAAATAAAATTATAAAAAATATATTATAAATTATTTAGGAGCATTCCTGAAATAAAAAAAGAAAGAGGTTGAAAAAAAAGGAACCTCCCCGTAAAATAAAAGTGTAACAAGAATCCATCAAATATTTTACAAAGGAGGAACCTAAATGAATTATACACAAAATAATAAAATAAAACAAGTGGATGAAAAAACATTAGTAGTGGGAGTAGATATAGCAA
>NZ_QGGI01000022.1 GCF_003148465.1 Oceanotoga teriensis | reverse complement strand
ATCATTATTCCTTTTTTTAATAACTCATCTTTATATTCTTTTTTTTCTTCAAGATTGTATAGCTTTACTAACATATCTGGCATTTTTATCACTCCGTATAAATCACTATATTAATTTTTATCTTTTTTTATTATTTGAGTTATTATATTCCAAACTTTTTCAGGATTGTCAGATGATATCGATGAAATATGTTCACACCCTCTTATACCCCAAAATAATATATTTTCTATTCCTGATTCTTTTATTTTTATTACAGCATCTTCGATTTCATTTTCTCTTCCTTCTGGAACTTTAAATGATTGTATCCACATATGAGAATCTTTATTATATTTAATCGATAAAGATTTTATTTCATTACATGATTTTCCAACAAACTCTTGAACATTTTTATTCCAACCATACCAATATGGATCTGAACCGATATTACTAATAGTTTTCAAAGAAGATATTTGTTCATAATTATTTATTCCCGTTTCATAAGCTTCTTCCGGAACAAAACAAATTATATTATCTATTCCCAAACCTTTCGCAAAATTTGTCATTTCTTTCAAGAAATCATTAATAACAATATTTCTGTATGTTTTTATATCTTCATTAAATTTAGTTGGCATTTCATAATTAAATATTTTATAAAAATTTTTTTTGCATGTATCACATCTACAGGAAAATTCTTCTGGATATCTATTATAAGGTTCAAATATATAAAAATGTGGTTCATCCCAGAATATTTTATCAGCTCCTATAGCCTTACAACTCTTTATCCATTCTTTCATATAATTTCTAAACTTTTCAGAATTCAAACAAACTGATCCTAAACGTTCTTCTTTATTGCTAATTTGAGATTCTTCGATATTATTTTGTAAAAATCCTGAAAAAGCTTCACCACCAAAAATGCCTCCATATCCCCAAGGATCTAACCATACTTCATAACCTAATTCTTTTGAATCAGATACTATTCTTTTCATAGTATCTTTGTAAAAGAGAAAATCATTTTCAGAAAATGTATGTAAAACTATTTCAAATCCTATTTTTTTAAAATCTAAAAGATCTTTTTTTACATATTTCGGAATTCTATTACCAAAATAACTAAAACCATATTTAACCATTAATATCGCCCTTTTCTTTTAATTTAATTCCTATTTCAAAAGATCTATTCCAAGGAAACCATACTTCCATTTCCCATATCTGGTTCATATTATTTTCTACAATTTCTTTATAATCATTTAATTTTTCTTTTGAATAATCTATAGCCCATTTCTCGGCAGGAAGCAGTGTCCAAATATTACATCCATATTTTTTAGATTCTTCTCTTAGCTCTTGTCTAACATTAGATTGATATCCCCAATGCTCTATAAAAAATATCGCCTGTAATCTCTTCATTTTTGAAGTATCTAATTTCAAATATTTTTTACTCGCTAAAAATTGAATAATAGAATAAGCACATACTGTTCCTATAGTATTTCCTGGAGTATTCCATCCAGAATAATTTATTTTATCCCAATTTTTTACTTTTTTTAATAATTTTAATATTATTTCATCATCAGAACCATTTCCAAACCTTATATCACAAATACCTTTGATGTTTTTTTGTTGTATATAATTTAATAATTTGTTTTGATTATTATCATCAAATTTATAATCATTTTTATTATTTATATCTATATGTTGTTTTTTATCTGAATTATTTACAAGTAAAGTTATATCTCCTTGATTTTCAACAAAAATTCCCCCTGAAGATTTTATATGCTCTGCTAAACTTTCAAAGAGAGGAGTTCCTTCATATGGTGGTATCAAATGTTTATATTCAGGTTCTGAATATTTAATATCAAACATAGGTTTAACATTAAAATGATCTGTTAACGCTTTACTTAAAAGACTTAAAGAAGCTTCATCTGCACCTGGATGTATACTAACTTTTTCTTGCAAATTTTCTTTTAACACTTTTTCTTCATGGTATTTACTTTCGAGAACAGATAAGCTATTTTCTTCATTGTCATCTAAGGTTATGTTTAAAAAGTCTATAATATTTAATTTAACTAAATCTAATAATTTAGATATTATTTTGAAATTTCTATTTCTACGTATAAAAAAATCTTCTAAATACCATTCGGGTATATCATTTTTAAAATTCATGTTTTTATACACAGTATCATATTCATTTAATATATTAGGTTTATTTTCTGAAATTTTTAATGTCAAATCTCTTATTTTTTCACCCCAAAATTCCCAATAAACTGGTTCTTCATCATCAGAATTATATTTTGGAATTCTTGTAACTGAGGTAGAAATATAAATTTTACAACCTTTATTTTTTAAAGTTTCTAATATTTCAAGTTTTTCTAATAAAGTTTCATATTTTAATTTATTTATTCTCGAAGGTATCAATCCACCATGTAATAATGTATCTATACTTAAAATTAATATATCCCCATATTCAGAATTATCTAATAGCCATCTTTTTATAAAATCAGTATCTGCAGGAATTTTTTTATTTCCAAGATCTTTTTTATTTGGGGTTAAAACATTTATATTTACAGATTCTGCAAGTAATAAAAAATAATCTCTTGTACAAAATCTTTCATCTACTGGCAAATAAATTATTTTCATTGAATTATCCTCCATTTATTGTTTTACAGCACCTTTATATCCTTCAATAAAATATCTTTGAGTGAAGAAAAAGAAAACTAAAATAGGTATAGTTGCTATTACAATAGCTGCTGATATAGTTCTAAAATTTTGATTGAATTGCGTATTTAATTGTGATAATCCAACTTGTAAAGGAAATTTATTAGAGTCTTTTAATACTATCAAAGGCCATAAAAAACTATTCCAAAATGCAGCAAATGAAAAAATAGCTAAAGCAGAAGTTGCAGGTCTAACGAGTGGAAAAGTTATTTTCCACCAAACTTGAAATTCATTACATCCATCTATTCTCGCTGCATCCTCAAGTTCTTTAGGAACTGATAAATAATGCTGTCTCATCAAAAATATTCCAAATATACTAACAGCTCCTGGCAAAACAACTGAAAGATATGTATTATAAAGTTGAAGATTTAAAATAGTTATAAAATTTATAACTAAAGATCCTTCAACAGGTATTAACATTGGTAAAAGAATCAAATAAAAAATTAAATTTCTTCCTTTAAAATCAAGTCTTGCCAATGGGTATGCTGCCAAAGATGCTAAGATGACTTGAAAAGCTACACCTATAAAAGTTATTATTAAAGTATTTAAAAAATATTTTGCCATTGGGATAGCTGTAAAAACCTCAACATAATTTTTAATCGTAAAAGATTTAGGTATCAAATTTAAACCATTTCCAAAGATATCTTCTGCTCCTTTAAATGAAGTAGATAATACCCACAAAAAAGGAAATATGAAAAAAAGAGATAATAAAATCAACAAAATATATGTAAAAATCATTTTTTTAATTTTTTTATTTTTTTGCATCTTTTTCAACTCCCGTGCCAAAAAATTTAAAGTTAATTATGGCAAAAATAATCAATATTCCAGACAATATTATAGATAATGCTGAAGATCTACCAAATTTGTACTCGGTAAAAGCTAAATTATATACTTCAAATAATAGTGTAGATGTATTGGCTTTTCCTCCGGTTAAAAGAAATACCTCTTCAAAGATTTTAACTGCCGATATAGTAGACATCAAAAAAGCAAGGAGCATAGTTGGCTTTAGCAAAGGCATTGTAATTTTCCAAAATTGTTGTCTTTTGGTTGCCCCATCAATAGCGGCTGCTTCATACAATACAGAAGGAATATTTTGTAACCCAGCCATATATATAACCATATAATATCCTATACCTCTCCATAAAGTTACAAACATAGCACAATAAATAGCTGTTTTTTCATTTGTAAGCCAAGCTATTGGAGAATCTATAATATTGAAATTGATCAAAATATTATTTAAAATTCCATCCACATCAAAAATCCATCTCCAAGAAAGAGACACAATAACTGCTCCTGTAATTACTGGTACATAGAATAATGTTCTAAATAATTTCATTCCAGGAAGTTTTTGATTCACTAAAAGTGCCAATAATATCGCAAAAAATTGTATAAATGGAACTATTATCATATACTTTAATGTATTCAAAAGAGAAATATAAAAATATTTATAATTGAAAATAAATTTATAATTTTCAAAACCTACCCATTTAGTTTTATGTGTGAACATATTATAATCAGAAAAAGATAGAACAACACCCCTTATCATTGGATAATAAGTAAAAACTGCTAACAGTAATAAAGGAAGTACTAAAAAAGAAAAGGCAATTATATAAGTTTGTTTTTTTCTTGATATTTTCATATTAAAAACCTCCAAAAATCTTTTTAAAAAAGGATACCTTAAGGTATCCTTTTATTAATTAGCTAATATTTTATTACAATCTATCTCTGCTAATTTTAAAGCCTCTTCAGGTTCTATTTCATTTTTTATAGCTTTTATAAAATAATTTTCATTTAAGGTTCTTCTAAAACTATTATATTTATCTGCTGGAATATTGTGTAAAGTATTTAAATCTGTACCATATTTAAGACTTTTTGCTCCAACAATTTCTCCCTTTATTAAAATATCTTTATCTTCCATAGATTTAAAATATGGATCAGAATCAAGACTTATTTTAGTTGATGGAAGAACTGTTGCATATTTTGCGAATTGAACTTGCCAATATCCTGATGTAATCCAAAGAATAAAGTCAACTGCTTCTTCTTTTCTTTTTGAATTATAAGGAACTGTGAAATTCATAGGTGTAACTGGTATAATTTTTGCTTTTCCTAATGGTAATTGTGAAACTCCTATTTTTTCAACCATACTTGGATTATTTTGTTTTATACTTTTCAATTGTGAAATTCCAACAACAAACATCCCCAAATTATTTCCTGAAAATCTTTGAACAGCTGAAGAATAATCTCCTAAATCTTTAGGTAAATATCCTTTTTTATATAATCTATTATAGTATTCTAATAGTTCTAAAGCTTCTGAATTATTAAAAGCCGATTTTTTACCATCTTTTGTAACTAAAGGTATTCCATTTGTAAGAAGTAATTGATGTCCATCTGTAACTGTAGATAATGGATATGCATCTGTATTTTGTTTTATCTTTTCACAATATTCTTCTACCTCTTCCCAAGTTGTTGGAGGAGAATCTGGATCTAATCCAGATTTTTCAAAAATTTCTTTATTATATATTAAAACATTTGGTGTAGTATACCAAGGTACAGAGTACGTTTTTCCATCAACCATTCCTACTTCCCAAAGGTTTTCTAAATATCTATATTTTTCAACTTTTGATATATAATCATCAATTGGGCTTAAAGCTTCCATTCCAACTAAATCTAACATCCATTCGGAGTTTAGATTAATAACATCAGGAGCATTTCCAGCTGCTATAGAAGCTGTTATTTTTTGCATGAATGCACTATAAGGAACATCACTCCATTCAATTTCTATATTTGGATTTTTCTCTTCATAACTTTCAATTATAGAGTTTATATAATTATCAAATGTAGGACTCAAAGATATAGTCCAAAATTCAACTTTTGTTTTTCTCCCAAAAGCAAATAAACAAACTAAAACCAAGCATAATACCAACCCTAATTTTTTCATTATTTTACCCCCTTATAAATTAGATATACTATTTAAATTATTTATTATTTCATCTTTACTTATATATTCAAATTTTTTGTTTTCTTTTAAATGTATTCCTATAGCTACCGCAACTTTTTGTCCCATATCTGCACATGTTGGTTGAATTCTTGCCGCTGAATGACTTTCGAAATCAGAAGAAAATGTTTTTCCTGCCATACCAAGATTTTCTATATCTTTAGATAATAGAGATCTCAATGGGATTTCATAAAAATCATTATATATAGGTACAAACTTTTTTTCTTTTTCATCTATTTTTTTATCTTTTTTATGTATATCAACGCCATAACATCCTTTTACAATACCATCTTTAAATTTTTTATATTCAAGAACATCTTCTTTTTTGAATATATATTTTCCAATTATTCTTCTACTCTCTCTTATTCCAATTTCTGGTGCTATTTTTTCTAAATATGAATTTTCAAAACCTTTTACATATTTTTTAGCGAAAGAATATATATTATATGCATAAATAGTTCCATTTAAAGTTGATTTTGATAGATCAGAAGGATTTATTGAATTGTGAGATAAATCCATTGAATTTACACTAACTCTATTACCATGAGGTAATTGGACATAAAAAAATAAATCATTTGGTAAATCCATTCCATCTTTTCTAGCTTGATTTATTTCTTTAAAATATCCTGCTACAGAAATAACTTTCATTTCATAACCAACCCAAGCTAAAAAATTTTCTTTATTTTGTTTAACATCATTGCGTATTTTTTCAAAATCTACTCCACCTATTACAAACATTGTAGTAACAGCTTGATTTTCTTTTGAATCATTTCCTATTAATAAATCACATTTACTTTTTAATCCCAAAACAGAATCTCCAGAACAATCGATAAAAAATTTAGCATTTATATTAATTTTTTCTCCATTATTATGTCTCAATAAAATATTTTCTATTTTATTATTTGATATAAAAACATCTTCTAAAATTGTGTTGAATAAAACTGTTAAATTTTTCTCATTTAAAACCATCTTATTCATAGCAACTTTCATCAACTCTGAGTCAAATGTATTTTCAAAAGAACCGCCTAAATCATCAATTTTTTTATTTAACTCTTCAAAAATATTTCCAACCAAATATTCTTCATCGATCCAATATTTCATATATGGATTAACTAATCCATTTGTTGCCATCCCACCCAAAGAAGATGTTTTTTCTATTAATAAAGTATTTAATCCCATTCTTGATGATGCAATAGCAGCATGAAAACCTGAAATACCTCCACCTAAAACAACAATATCGTATTTATTATTCATGTATTCACCCCATCAATATAATTTGTTAACTACAGCTTTTGCAGTTTCTTGACCTGCTTTTTGAGCTTTTTCAAATTCAACTGAACTTAAAATTGCTGTTAATATTTCAACTGCATATATTTGAGCAACTATAGAACGACCAGCACTTGTTTTTACGGGATTTTCTTTTGAAAATGTTTGTATAACTGTATCTGAAAATTTAGTAATTGGTGAATTAACATGATCAGTAATACAAACGGTCGTAGCACCATGTTTTTTGGCAATAGTTAAAGAATCAACTATATCTATAGTAGAACCCGATTGAGATATTCCTATTGCAAGATCTCCTGTTTTCATAGTTGCAGCAGATATCGCTTGCATATGAGGATCTTCAATAGAAAAAGCAGCAAACCCCATTCTTGTTAATTTATAATTTAAAACCTTCGCAACAGCATTTGAAGATCCAACTCCATATATTTCTATTCTTTTTGCAGATCTTATAAAATTTACTGCATTTATATACTTGGATATATCTGTTATTGATGTTGTACTTTCTATAGCTCTAATTATTCCAAGTTCTACTTTTTTAACTATATCCTCAGGTAATTCATCTTTATTAACTGTAGTATCTATATCTTCATAATTTTTTAAACTTTCATTATCAGAGGCTATTGAGAGTTTAAAATCTTGAAATGAATCAAATCCTATTTTTTTAACAAACCTTATTATTGTGGCTTCACTAACTTTACTAACATTTGAAAATTCACTGACAGTCATATTTATAACTTCAATTCCATTTTTCAAAACATATTCTGCAACTTTCTTTTCTGAAGATGTAAGGGTTTCTTTTCTTGATTCAATTATTGATACTATTTTTGAAGTCATAATTCTTCCTCCCATTTTTCAAATGAATAAACTGCCGCTCCATAAGCACCTGCAAGTTCTCCAACATTAGAATAAAAAATATTTTCTTTATTTATTTCACTCAAATTTCTATATTTTTCATTTATTAGATTTATTAAAAACTCACCATATCTCGGAAGAACTCCCCCTATATAAACTTCTTCAAAATCTATAGTGTTTTTAACAACATCTATAAGCCAAGCCATTTTTTCTGAATAATCATCAAAAATTTTATCTTTTTGCTCTGTATTTTCTTCCAAATTTTTCCATAGATTTTTTCCAGATAATAAAGTTTCTATACAACCATTTTTTCCACATGTACATGGGTTATTATTCATAGGATAAATAATATGACCTATTTCTCCTGAATTACCATTCACGCCATTACAAATCTTCCCATCTATTATTATTCCACTTCCAATACCAGTTCCAACTGTTATATACAATAAATCTTTTTTTGTTTGAAGGTATTGAGAATAAGCTGCAAAATTAGCATCATTACTTACATTTACATCTAAACTGTATTTTTTCTCAAATACCTCTTTTAATTTCATCCCAATCCAGTCAGGAAGATTTTTACTTGCAAATATTATTTCACCATTTTTTACATTTACCCGTCCAGCTGTGGCTATTCCCAAAAATTTAGTATTTTTATCTATATATTTATCTGTAAGTTCAAATAATTTCTTTAAAATTAATTCTTTTGTTTCTGGGGTTTTTACAATCTCTTTATCAAGTATTTCTTTTTTTGAATTTAATTTTATTATTCTTATATGTGTACCACCGAGATCTATTCCTATAGAGTTAAAATCATTTAAAACATTTCTTATAGCTCTATTAAATCTATCAGTTATTTGTTGTGGTCTTGTGATTGCCCCACCAACGACAACTGAATAAGCACCATTTAATATTGCTTGCCTTGCTTGTTTTGGATATACATAATTTCCTTCAGCGATAACTGGAATATTTGTTATTTTTACTATCTCTGATATCAAATTAAGATCTGGTTTATCACGGTTTTTAGTATAAGATGTATATCCTGAAAGTGTTGTAGATATATAATCGGGATTTAATTTGACAACTTCTTTAGCTTCTTTTAAATTTGAAATATCAGCAACTATTCCCAATCCTTCATATGTATTTCTTATATGTTCAAATAATTCTTTCAAAGGTTCTGGTCTTTCTCTGTCTGTACAATCTATTGCTACAAAATCAGCTCCAGCATTTACAAGTTCATCTATATCTTTTTTTCTTATAGTTATAAAAGCTCCATTAGATTTTCTATCTTTTGTTATTCCTATAATAGGCAAACTTACTTTTTTTCTTATTTCATAAACATCTTTTGCTGTAAGTGCTCTTATACCAATCGCCCCGGATATTTCTGCCGCATATGCAAGTAATGCCATATTCTCTGAACCATATAAAGGTTCATTCTTTTCGGCTTGACATGATACAATTAATCCACGTTTTAATTTTTTTGAACTATGCAATTTATAATCCTCCATTTCAGCACTCATTTCTATATTGTAATTTTATTTCAGTTTTTAATTATTTTTTTGAAATATTATTTCAATTTCATTATATTATTAAGGAATGTTTTTTCAAAACTTATTTAATGGTAATCAGTTTTAAATATTCAGATTTATCTTTAATGAGATTTGTTTTTTTTCGTTTTTCTTAATATAATTATTATGGAGGTGATTAATATTTTAAACTTTAAAATTTTAGACAATAAAAAAGATTTGAAAAAATTTGTAGATATAGCTGCTTTTTCTTTTTCAATACCTATAAGTGAAAAAGAAAAATATTTAGAAAGACATGAATCTCTTTTTGAAGAAGGAAAAAAATATTGTACTGCATTTGATGAAAGTAAATTGATTTGTGGATTTAATATACATGATTTAAATATGACTTTTAGAGGCGCTCCCATGAAAACCGGAGGTATTGGAGATGTATGTTCAAGGAATGATTGTAGGGGAAAAGGTGGAATTTCTTTCGTTTTTGATAATGCATTAAAATATATGAAAGAAAATAATTTTATACTATCTGCACTGTATCCCTTTAATTTTAATTTTTACAGAAAATATGGATATGAAATATTCACTGATTCAACATCATATGATATATCTTCTTCAACACTTTATTTTGAAAAAAATAATGAAAATATAATTATAGAAGAAATGGACTTTCCTGATGAAGAAACAAAAATTTATTATAATGAATTTGCTTCAAAAAATTATAATCTCGTACAAAGAGATGATATAAATTGGAAAAACTCACTTAGAAACTTTTTTTCAACTGAAATAAAAAGTGGTATTGTAAAGTTCAAACAAAATAATCTGATGAAAGGTTTAATAAGATATTTTTATAAAAATATAAATGGAAAAAATAAGTTAGTAATAAAAGATTTAATATTTTCTGATGAAAATATTAAGAAAAGTATTTTTTCATATATTAAATCTTTAAGTTATCAGATTTCAGATCTCAGCATTCTAGTACCTTCTGACTTCTTAATATGGCCTTATTTGGGAGACTATCCAAAACAGAAAACATCTGGTGGTAATTGTATGATAAGAATAATCGATATTGAAAAATTAAATGATATTAAATTCATTTCTCAAGATACTTCTATAAATATTGAAATAATAGATCATAATTGTTCTTGGAATAATGGAATATGGTCTTTAACAGTAAATGATAATAGATTATATATAGAAAAAACTTCAAAAGCACATATAAAAACAGATATTGGAACACTTTCATCAATACTAAGTGGCTTTACAAACATAAAAGATATGATAAGTGTAAAGCGTATAGAAACAATAGATTATAATGATCAAGATTTCAATTTATATAATACTTTTATAAGTGAACCATTCTAAGGAGTGAATTATATGGCTTTTATACAGTGTAATTTTGCAAGTGAATGCATAGGTATTCAAACTCAAATATATGCAGTAATTCCAGAAGATAATAATTACAAAAAAATTAATTATCCAGTTTTATATCTTTTACATGGATTATCAGATAATAATACCATGTGGATGAGAAAAACATCTATAGAAAGATATGCATCAGAAAAAGGTATTGCAGTGATAATTCCAGATGTTCATAGAAGCTTTTATACGAATACAAAATATGGAATGCGTTATTGGGACTATGTTTCAGATGAATTAATAAAATTTACAAGAAAAATGTTTCCCATTTCAGAAGAGCCTAATTATAATTACGTTGCTGGCCTTTCAATGGGTGGTTATGGAGCATTTAAACTCGCATTGAGAAAACCTCATTTATTTTCTAAAGCTGCTTCTTTATCTGGAGCTTTAAATGTTTTAGGAAAATATGATTATTTTGATGAGAATAAAGAACTTTTAAGTATTTTTGGTTCAAAAAATGAATTTAATAAAAACGAAAATGATCTATTTACAATAATAGATAATAATATAAATAAAAATATAAAAATGCCCGATTTATACCAATGTTGCGGAACAGAAGATTTCTTATATTCAGATAATATAAAATTTAGAGATTTTTGTTTGGAAAAAAATATGAATCTAAAATATGAAGAAAGTTCAGGAGGTCATTCTTGGGAATTTTGGGACACTTATATAAAAAAAATCGTTGAATGGCTATAATTTTATTTTAAGCTTTATCATGTTAAAATTGATATGTTATATTAATTTAATTTTCAGGGGGCTGAAACAATGATTTTAATAAAAAAAAGGAAAGATATTCTAAAAAATTTGCAAATAAAATTTGATAATGGAATACAAAATTATATATTAGTTCAAGAAATTAAAAATATTTTATTATTTTATGATATAAAAATGACAAAGATATCTGAAAAAATGCTCATAAATAAAAATTATTGTAAAAATGATTCTATAAAAGCTTATTATAATCTCGCTGTTTCTTTGTATAAAGAATCTAACTTTTATGCTGAATTCAATAATAATAAAACATTTATAGACTTAAATAAATTAAACTATATAGACAAGACATTAGAAAATATCCCTCAAAAACTAAATTGTGATATATTAAGCAAAAAAAGTGATAAAGAATTATTCTTAAAAAAATTAAAAATTATATCCGATGAAAAAAATATAATAAATTTTATTCTTTTGAGTTATATAATCACTCTATATTATAACCCTTATAAAGACAGATCTATAATGATTATGAATATATTTATCAATTCAATACTTTATTCAAAAGGATATACAAGTGTTTATTTGAACTTAAAAAATAAAAAAAATGTTTTCAAAAATTTAAATGAAATAATTAAAAATTTGAAAAATAATGATGAAAATATTTTAGAAATTAAAGAATTACCAGAATATAAAACTTTAAAAAATGAATTATACTATACATTAATAAATTCCTTAAATCATTTTATATGTTCTTTTGAAAAAGAGTTTATATGTATAGATGATTTTGGATTGGATGAAAACTTTAAAAATTCCGACTTAAAAGAACTTTTTAATAATGGGTTTTTTATAGGCTTTCCAAAAAACAAATCTATAAAATTGTCCAAAAAATATATAAGTTTATTTCATAAAGAAATAGAAGAAATTCAACAAAATAGTAATCTCTTAAACTTCAAAAATTTTCAAAAAGCCTTTGAAAAGTCTTTAGAAATATGTTTAAAAAATAATTATAATATATTAGATTTGGCAGTTGAAAATAAAAATATATTAAAAGAACTGAATCTCAAAGAACTCAACAAAAAATCTTTAATAGAAAATGGTTATGCTGTAATAAACAAAAATGGTAAAAAACTTAAAATAAATACAATATCTAAAAGAAGTAATAAACATAGCAGTAAAATGGTTTTAAGCTATAAGGTTTCTCCCACATATCTTTCAAGAATCAAAAAATACTATTCAAATATAGTTTTAATACCAAAAAATATAGATGAAGAAGATAATTCTTTGTTCTTAAATAACTTTTAAATTTTTCGGGAGGAATTAAAAATGGAAGAGTTTTTGAGTTCTGAAATATTCAAATGGGTTTTAATGCCTTTGATAATCTTTTTTGCAAGAATATTAGATGTTTCGCTCGGAACAACAAGAATAATAATGATTTCAAAGGGAAAGAAAGAACTTGCAATGCTCATAGGATTTTTTGAAGTAACAATATGGTTACTGGTAGCAGGAAAGGTAATACAAAGTGTAGATAATATATTATACGTAATTGCTTATGCAGGTGGATTTGCCGCTGGAAGTTATATAGGTGTTGTTATAGATGAAAAACTCGCAATAGGAACAGTTGCCACAAGAATTATAACTCTTGTCGATCCAACTGAATTGATAAAAAAATTAAGTGAGTCTGGATTTGGAGTGACAAAAGTTGAAGCTACAGGTTCAAGAGGAAATGCTCATATAATATACAGTATAATGCATAGAAAGAAATTACATGAATTTGAAGAAATTGCTAAAAAATACGTTCCAAAAGCATTTATTTCAGTAGAAGATATAAGAAGCGTTAAAGATGGTGTTTTTCATCCAATGGATACAATTTCATTTAGAAAAGCATCTCCAACAAGAAAATCGAAATAAATCCGACTCAAAATGTTATAATAAAATTAGTTAGTATAACTAATCAAAAGGAGGGATTATTTTGAAATATAACAAACTTGGTAAATCAGGGTTGAAAGTAAGTGAAATTTCATTTGGTTCATGGCTCACATTTGGAAATCAATTAGATACTCAATTAGTTAAAGATACTATGAAAGAAGCTTTTAAAAATGGTGTAAATTTTTTTGATAATGCAGAAGCATATGCCAATGGATTATCAGAATCTCTGATGGGTCAAGCTTTAAAAGAATATAGAAGAGAAGATTTAATAATATCGACAAAAATATTTTGGGGTGGGAATGGACCAAATGATAAAGGATTATCAAGAAAACATATTTTAGAAGGAACTTGGAATTCATTAAAAAGATTACAATTGAACTATGTAGATTTGATATTTTGTCATAGACCAGATCCAGATACTCCAATTGAAGAAACAGTTTATGCTATGAATTATGTAATAAACGAAGGTCTTGCTTTTTATTGGGGAACTTCTGAATGGAGTGCAGATCAAATAGAACAAGCTTTTGAAATTGCTGAAAAAAGAAATTTAATAGCTCCTACCATGGAACAACCTCAATATAATATGTTTGTGAGAGATAAAGTAGAAAAAGAATTTTTAGATTTATTCGAAAAATATCATCTCGGTACAACTACATGGAGTCCACTCGCAAGTGGCTTATTAACTGGAAAATATAATGATGGAATACCAGAAAATTCTCGTCTTAATAAGTTTAAAGATGTTCAAGAATATTTAAAAAGTAATGGTTTATTTTCAGATGAAAACATAGACAGATTAAAAAAACTTGACAAAATAGCCAAAAATATAGATGCTACGATGGCACAACTTGCAATAGCTTGGATATTAAAAAATCCAAATGTTAGTACAGTAATAACTGGTGCAAGTAGTGTAAATCAAGTAAAAGAAAACATTAAATCAATAGAAATAAAAGAAAAACTCACTGATGATTTAATGAACGAAATCAAAAATATCTTAAAATAGCAGTTTTCACGAACTGCTATTTTTTTGTAAATTTTACATTTAAATTTTAATATTAAATAATTAAAATTTCTATAAATTAACATATCAAACGAATATTTAATTTTTTTAAATGATTTTTAATTTAAAAAACATATTTATGATATAATCTTATATAGATATTTACATTTTAGGAGGGGTCTTAAATGAAAAAAAATTTTATAATTCTCATCATAGCAATTATTTATTCAGTTGCTTTTGCAATAGGTGTAGAACCACTTTCAAAAGAATTATCTGTTAAAAATGGAGAAAAAATAGAAGAAACTATTAAAATAGATCCAGAATTATCAGATAAAAACATAAAACTCGAACTATACGAATTAATACAAGCTTCTAATGGAGAATTTAATTTCATAAAAAAGCCTGATGATTTAATGCCTTATTCATCATGGATAGACTTTCCAAAAGAAGCTCTAATATCTGCTGGGCAAAAAACTTTAATACCAGTAAAATTTAATATTCCAATAAATGCAAAGGCTGGAACTTATAACTTTGTAATAATGATAACTCCACAAGAAAATTTAGACCCAACACAAATAGGAATTATAATGAGATATGCCATAAGATTTACTTTAAATGTTGGAGGTATAGGTTATAAAAAGATGGATTTATCTGCAATAGAAATATCACCAGACACAAATAAAAAGCCTACAATATTGGCAACACTTACAAATACTTCAGACTTTGATTTAAAAACTTCCATAAATGCTATTTTAAGAGATGATAATGGTAAAATAATCGAAAAACTTCCTTTAAAATCTTCATATATGGATAAAAATGACAAAAATTATCAAAAAATTTTACAAGGAAATTCTATATATTTTTATGGCCAACCAAAGTATTTATTATCTTCTGGAAACTATAAAATAAATCTTTTTGTTAGCTATGATGATAAACAAAAAATCTATACTTCAAATATAAATATACCCGATAATATATTTAAGTTTGCCTCTGGAGAAGAATTATCTTTAAGATTAGATCAAAATTTGTACACATATAAAATGTTCCCGGGAACATCAAAAACAACAGTAGTTAATACAGAAAATATGAGTAATTACGATACTATAGTGAGGGCAACTTATAAAGATTTTGGTGGATTGAGTATAGATCGCTCAATAAATCAATGGGTAGAAATAAAAGGACAAAATCCTTTTGAGCTCAGAAATAAAAGAAAATCAAGAGTTATAGTAACTTTAAAAACTACAAAAGAGGCTTCACCTGGTGCTTATTATGGAAAGATAGAATTAGATTCTTTTAACAAGGAAACAGGTAAATACTTAACAAGTGAAGATGTAAGTCTTGAAATATTAATAGGAGAAGCTACAAGAGAAGCTACTATAAGTGGATTTACTTATGTAAACTTAGAAGATAATGGATCAGTATCTTTTAAAGTAGAAAATATTGGAGATAGATTCATACTTCCAAAAGCAACTATAAATATTCAAAACTCTGAAAGAGTTTTAGTGGCAAGTTTTGATGCACTTCCTATAGAAGAAAACAAATGGTTATTACCAAATGATTATATGATATTAACAGGAGATACTCCGAAACTCGAACCTGGAGAATATTTTTATAATATATCTTTAAAACATGATAATAAAGGCTTAGACAATATTGGTGGTGTTTTAAATGTCGAATAGAGCTTTTTTTATAATAATATTATTACTTTTAAATATAATGATATTTTCTGATGTTGCTCCATTAGAAAATTTTAACCTGAAACAATCAGAAGATAGCTCTGATCTGATATCTATAACATTTTATAACACTGAACTCACAGAAGCTTTGAACGAATTAGCTTTACAAACTGGAAAAACGATTTTGATGGATGAATATGTAGCAGGAATGATAACTGCAGACTTCTTAGATACACCTTTTGAAGAAGTTCTAAAAAAAATTCTTCTTCCTGGTGGATTTTCATTTAAAAAAATGGATGAAAAAACTTATTTTGTAGGAATTGCCGATCCAAGAAGTAAAACTTTTACTTATCTTGCTGAAAAAGAAGTGATGAAATTAAATTATATAGATACTCAAACTTTTTTACAGCTTTTACCAGTATCTTATCAAACATATGCAAAAGTAAATCAATTAAATAATTCAATACTTTTTTATGCTCCAAAAGATATTTTAGATTATATAAAAGAAGTTCAAGATATGGTTGATATTAAAATACCAGATATAAAACTAAATATATATGCATTAGAAGTTGAAAAAAGAAATTATAACATTTTGAAAAGTAATCTATTCAAGTTGACCAATTTAGCAAATTCCGAATTTAAATTTGAGGATTCAAAGATAAAGTTAACAATACCTGATCTTCTTCAAACAGAAATTCAAATGTATGAAAGTAATCATATGGCAGATTTAATAACCAATCAATCATTGAATGTAAAATCAGGAAAGACTGTAAATATAGAAATAAAAGACAAAAAAAATCTTATAATAAGTTCATCAGACAATAAAAAAACAGTTAATACTCTTGATAGTGGGCTTGGTATAACTTTAACCCCTACATATTTTAATAAGAGAATTCAAATTGAATTTAAATCAAATTTTTCTAAAATTTCTGGTATAGATCAAACAAGTTTTAATACGAGTAATTCAATACTTGAAACAAAAGTAGATTTAAACCCTGATGAAGTACTTTTAATTGCCGATCTTGATTTAAATCAATTCTATAATACTCAAGCTGGAGTTGAAATCCTTCATACACTTCCAATAATAAGATTATTTTTCAGTGATGATGAAAAAATGGATTTAAATAAAAGATTGATGATTTTTTTAAGTGCTTCTATAGATTATTCTGGAGATGATCTAAATTGAAATTTAAAATTTTAATCATATCATTTTTAACTTTTACGATTATTGGAATTTCAAATTTAGTAAATTTTTCTATATACATAGAAAATAAAAATAATGAATCAAATATATTAAATGTATCTGTAGTTGAAGACTATGAATTAAAATTTAAAACTAATGGAGATTATAATTTTGATTTCAAAATAATGCCTTATAATGTCCAAAGAAACTCTCTTGATGTTAAATTTAGTATATCTGATGATAACTTGTTATTTGAAAATATTTTTACACTTCAAAAAAATGAAAGAAAAAAAGTTGCTTCATTAAACAATGATATAAATATATATATAAAAGCATTTGATATAGATTTATTTGAAAAGGGAGAAAAAATTTATAAAAATGAGGTTTTCATAAATTATTATGGAAATCCCTTAAAAAATAATGCATTTGATTTTGGATTAAACTATAATGATCTATTCAATATAAAAGGAATATATGAGAATGATAAAACATCTCTTGGCATAGGTCTTTATTATAATGAAGTTTTAATAATGGCAAAAATAAATGATAAAAGATTTTCAATAGATTTGGAAGATGAAGTAAAAATTAAAGATATTTCATTGTATGCAAAATTTACTCCCGTATATTATGAAGAGGATAAATTTAATTTTATAAAAAACTTTTATTTTAAGAGCAAATTAAATCTCTTCAAATATGTAAATCTTGGAGGAGGATTTAATATACAAGCAGATTATTTTAATTATTTTATAAATATTGGAAGTCAATATAATTTCGAAGACTTTCAATTTTCAGGCGATATATATTATGATATAAAAAATAATGATTTTAATTTATCATTAAATATCGGATATATCTTTTAAATATTCATAAGCGGGGCGATTAAAATGATTTATGTTTACCTTTTTGGTGGATTAAGAATAAAAAATAATAATAAAGATATTAACTCTCTTGGTTCAAGAAAAGCTTTAGAATTATTTAAGTATTTAATAATAAACTCAAATCAAAAAGTTCCTTTATACAATATCTTTGAAACTTTTTGGGATGGTTTCGAAGAAGAAAATGCAAAAACAAATTTAAACTCCACTTTATACTTTATAAGAAAAAATTTAAAAATAGATAAAAAACAATTATACATAAATTTTAACTATTGTTTTTTTGACAGTAGTAAAATATACATAGATATAAAAGAATTTGAAACGATATTAAAAAAACGTGATTTTAAAAGTCTTTTAGAAGCAGAAAAAATTTATAAAGGAGATCTATTACCAGAAAATGCCAACGATAGCTGGACATTCTCCAAAAGAGATAGTCTCAAAAAGCTTTATGTTGATACACTTTCATCATTATCTGATATATACTGTAAAAATCAAGAAAAAGAAAAGGCCTTAAATCTTCTAAATAAAGCTTTTTTGACGGATAATACAAGAGATGATATATGGTTAAAGTTAATGTCTACAAATCTTGAAAATGAAAACTTTATAGCGGCCCAGTCATTATATGATGAATATAAAGAAAAATTTAAAAACAAAGATTTTTCAATGCTTAGCAATAAAATAAACATGATAAATAAAAAGAATCATTCTAATACAGCTGTTTTAAATGGAGCTACAGTGCTTTCAGAAGAAGAATTTAATTTGATAGTAGAACTCGAAAAAAATAAAAGAACTATAGATTATTGTATAGTAATGATGAAGTTTCAGAATATTGAAGATATAAACTATGTCTTTGATTATATGGTAAAAAACATCAGAAAAGTTGATATAATGATGAAAAAAGAAAATAATATATATATTCTTTTCAGAGAAATAAAAGAATTAGAATCTTCAAAGAAATCAATTTCAGAAAAAATACATAAATCTTTGAATTTTTTCAATAAAAAATACGATTTATTTTTCATATGATCCAAAACCCTTTATAGATGCTCTAAAAAAGAGCATCTTTTTTTTAGCATTCTTTTATTAAGCTTTTATTTTTTCTTGATTATGTATATATCATTCTTTCATTGTCATAGAATATAATTTTAGTGTAAAAGATAACGAGGGCTATGAGGCTCTAAAATTAAAGGGGGATTTCCTAATGAAAAAAGCATTGGTATTTGTATTCGCAGTTTTAATGATGGTTTCTATGGCATTTGCAGCAAGTTCTGCAAGTATTGAAGTACCTGTAAAGGTATCCGTTGCAAGACACGTTGAAATTAATTTTGATGAAAATGATGCTTTCAACTTTATGTACAATCCAGATGAAACAGTTAATGACGTATTAGAAGATACAGTAGCTATAGATGTTAAATCAAATTATGGTTATTCTTTACTCGCTTCTTATGATGCTCCAGCTGAAGATTGGTATGTTAATCATTCATTAACTTTTGACTCTTCAACAGGTTCATGGGGAGAAAAGGTTCATAATTTAACAATGACAATGGAATTCAATCAAGCTTGGACAGGTTATTCTGCATTCGCTGAAACTAATAAAGGTACTGTATTAGTAACAGTTACTGCTGATAGTTTCTAATTCTCACAATCAATCAAAGGGGGAATCTTCCCCCTTTTTTTCAAAAGGATGGTGAAATGATATGAAAAAAATATTATTGGCAGTAATGATAATTTCTATAAGTTTATTCGTATTTTCAAATTCAGATAATTCATTGAATATAGATGTAAATGTAGAAATACAATCTCATGTAACTCTTACCACAAATGATCCAGTTATGGGTGACAATCAAACAGACTGGAGTACTTATGAAGACTATGATAGATGGTTTACAAACAATGATTGGGGATTTAACCAAAGTAATTATCCAGTAATTCAACCTAATGTTTATAACCAGTATTATTTCTTATTTAACAGAACACCTATATCAATAAATTCAAACAATGCAGTTTCAGTAAAAACTTGGTTCGAAGTAAATCCAGAAGCTGTTAACCCAGATTTCTATAATGATGGTCAAGACTATCCAGATTATGAATCATGGGGAATAGATGTAATAGATCCTACATCACAAGATGCATTTACAACTGGTGTACAAACAGGACTTGCAGCTTTTGTTGCTATGTATAGACCTGCAGGATCTCTTTTAAATTCAAACAAAACAGGTCCTTTTCTTGGAGGATATTTACCTGTTTTTCAAAATCCTGATGTTTTAGGAACTACAGAACCAGAATCACCTTTAGCTTACTCAAGTTCTAATGGTGTAATCAATTTGTATTATGATGTAGTTGTAAAATTAGATCAAGACAATAGATTTGCTTTACAAGCAGGAGAAAATATAACTCTTGGCTGGATAAATGTTATTGTAGCAGCCGAAGATTAATAAAGAATTACCCAGTATATCCCGCGCATTATTATACTATAGCCCGAAATGTCGAATGACAATCCGGGCTAAATTTTTTATGTTATTATTTATTATATACTTCTTTTCCTTTGAATATAGTTTTCAATACATTTAAATCTTTATCCAACAAAACTATGTTTGCATAGTATCCATTTTCAATTCTTCCTATATCTTTTATTCCACAATCAACTGCAGCATTATAAGAACTAACTTTTGCTAAATCCTGTAAAGTACAGTTTGTGAATTTCTTAAAGTTTCTAACACCTTTATCGAACAGTAAAGTAGAACCTGCAATACTACCACTCTTTAATCTTGCAACACCTTCTTTTACTGTAACTGGAAGACCTCCAAGTTCATACTGTCCATCTTCAAGTCCTGCAGCTTCCATAGAATCTGTTATAAGAATTATTTTATCTGCACCTTTTATTTTATATGTAAGCTCAATAAATTCAGGAACAGAATGAATACCATCTGCTATTATTTCAACTTTAAAATCAAACAGTAATGCAGAACCAGTTCCACCTATTTCTCTATGATGAAATGCAGATAAAGCATTAGGAAAATGTGTAATTCTATCCACACCATTTTTAAATGCATCTTTATAAATTTCATATCCTGCAGAAGAATGACCTATACTAACTCTAACTTTTTTTGTTTTTAAATAATTCAAAGCTTCTTTAAAATTTTGTCTTTCTGGAGCCATAGAAATTAACTTGACCATTTCTGGAGTTATTTCTTCAAGTTCCTCAATCGTAGGATTTCTTATATAAGCTGGATTTTGAGCTCCCTTTTTTTCTTCATTTATAAAAGGTCCTTCAAGATGCAATCCGTCTATTGATTCGCCAACATTTTCAAGATTTTTTATAACTGAAAGGATTTGAGTTTTTGATGCAGAAACAGTTGTAGGAAAAAAACTTGTAACACCATACTCAAAATTCATATTTGCCCATTTCTCAAAATCTTCTTTTTTGGCATGCATAGTATCTATTCCTTTTAGGGAATGTGTATGATAATCTACAAAACCTGGCATTAAAATCTGTTCATATTTCTCATAATCTACTGGAATAACTTCCTTAATTCTTTCATTTTCAATTATTACATCTCCAGTAAATTCTCCTTTAATAGGATCAACTATTAAAACTTTTTCTATTCTCATTTGACATCGCCTCTTTCATAAAGTTCTTTTGTGTAAAAAGATATTTTAGTAGCAACATCTTCATCAGAAAGTTCAACTTCATAATTCTTGAGTCTATTTTTAAACTCATTAATAAAATACTCTGATTTGAACACTCCTCCATGAGCACTTATTTTTTTCGAGCCTACTTTCTTGAGCATACTCTCACAACGTGGCACGAGATCATCAAGACCTTCTTTAATAATTTCTTCAACTGCTGGAGTTATATTCGAAAGCATTACCTTAGAAAATGATGCTATATATGTTTTAAAATCTGATTTTTTTTGTATATCGGTTAAATCTTCAATATTATCAACTTTAAAATATTCTTTAACTAAATCATATAAATCATCTTTAATAACGAGTTCATCTCTATAATCAAAAGTTTTCTGTATTGCTCTATTACAAAGCCAAAAACCACTACATTTATCTCCAAAAAGATGTCCCCATCCACCGCTTCTATAAAGATTATTATCATCATCTTTTGCAAAAACAACAGATCCTGTTCCCGATATCACAACGACACCTTTTCCTTTAAAATCGGAATAAAGCATACCCTCAGCATCATGATACACTATAATATTTTCTATTTCATAAACATCTTTTACTATATTCTTAAGAATATCTTTACGATTTTGAGTTCCAGCACCCGAAAAAGAAAGAGTTATGTAATCTACTCTTCCTGTTTTAGACTTTAATTCTTCAAATGTTTTTTTTAAATCTTCTTCTTTAGTAGCTGTAAGATTTACTCCACTTTCTATACTATATTTTTTTAAAATATCTTCATTTAAAACAGTTGCTCTTAGATGAGTTCCACCACCATCTACACCCATATAAATCATATTTTTCTCACCACCTTGAATTTGTATTTATCACCTCTATAAATAGACTTAACAAATTCAATGCAATGGTTATTGTCCAGATAAGTATATCTTCTTCTTAAAACTGCCGGTTCGCCTCTTTTTAATCCAAGTAATTCCGATTCTTCTTTAGATAAAAGACTAACTTCAAGAGTCTCTTCAGCATATGATATATTCAATCCATATTCATCCATCAATATGTTATAAAGAGATTCTTCTGACATATTTTTTTCAATTATATTTAAAACTCTTATATCAGCACCTGGATTTAAATAAGCGTTCTCTATTGCATAAGGTTCATCATTAAGATATCTAACTCTTTTAAGATATACAACTCTTGCATCTTCTGGCAAATCAAAAGCTCTTATAAACTCATTATCCACCTTAACAAGTTTATTTTCAAGAACATTTGAACATGTTATATCTCCTTCTCTATGTGCTTCATTCGTAAAACTCGAAAAATTAGATAATTGTTCTTCACGTTTTTTTCCAGTAAAATAAGTTCCTTTTCCCTTTTTCCTTTCAATAAGACCTTCTCTCTTAAGTTCTTCAAGGGCACGTCTTACAGTTAATCTGGATACATTAAACTGATCACATATTTCCATCTCAGTGGGAAGTTTATCTCCCTTCGAATATTTAGCACTATCAAGATCTGCTCTTAATTTATTATAAACCTTATAGTATAGTGGGAGTGGAGTATCTTTCATATCTATTCCTCCTTAAGAATCAATAAAGCTTCATTTAGAACTTGAGTTTTCTCTAAAGCTCTTATACATTCTTCTTTATTCTTTTCAGAAAGAATCATCAATATTGCGAGTTTAGGTTTATAATCAGCTTCTTTAAGATATTTATTACTATCTTCGAATTCTAAACCTGTTATAGTAGAAATCATATTAGTTGCTCTATGTTCTAACTTCTCATTTAATATCATAACATCAACCATATAATTTTTATATGTTTTACCCATTTTTATCATACTAACAGTAGAAATCATATTCATAGCCATTTTTTGAGCAGTACCAGCCTTCATTCTCGTACTACCAGTTATAACTTCTGGACCAGTTACAAGACAAATATCAGTATCGGCTTTTATTTCAGGATCTTTTACATTACAAACCAATCCCGTACTACATCCTATTTCTTTGGCATATTCTATAATTCCTTTTACATATGGTGTTCTACCACTTGCTGTTACCCCTATAACCATATCTTCAGGCTTAACATTAATATTTATAAGATCATCTTTACCGGCTTTATAATTGTCTTCAACAGCTTCAAGTGCAGCAAAAAATGCATCTTTACCGCCTGCCATCAAAGGCACGAATAAATCTTTAACTCCAAATGTAGGAACAGTTTCAACTGCATCCATAACGGCGATTCTTCCACTTGTACCTGCTCCAGCATATATAATTCTTCCACCATGTTTTAAAGAATCCACACATTCTTCAACAACATTTTCTATTTCTTTAAGATTCTCTGTAACCGTTAAAGCCACAAGAGAATCTTCCTGATTTATCAATCTCAATATTTCAAAAATACTCATTTTGTCCATATTAAAAGTCTTTGGATTATTCATTTCTGTATCTAATTTCTCGAACATTAAGCCATCCTCCAATCAACAGGAATCTTTCCTTTTGCATTTATTTTTCCTTCTAATAATTCTAAAACAGTTTCTTGCTGATTCTTAGTGTAACCATAAGTACATATTGAATTTTTTACTCCTTCTATAAATACATCATAAGGATTCCTCAATGCCACTAAAATCATCTTATCAGAATTTTTCGCAATTTCTTCAACAACTTTCTTTTGTCCCTCATATAAATGAGCATTTTCCGTTAAAACTATATTTATTTTCCCTTTAGCTTTATTTATAATATCTTCAATCTTTTCATCATTATCTTTAGGATCAAAAATAGTTAAAGGTGCATCAAATCTTTCAGAGATTCTCTTTGAAATTTCTGGTACTCCTTCTTTTTTATCTTCAACTAAAACTAATCTCGTTAATTTTACAGTAAAAACATTATCTACTTTGTCCAAAGGCAATACAGCATCTTCATTTTTATATACTGTTATTGAATTTTCACATATTTCTTTAAAAACTCTATTATTATCTTCTGTACCAACTTCTTCAAGTGGATGATTATTATTCACTTTAGCTATTTCATAAAGTTTTTCAAGTCTTTCTAAAGATTCTTCCATTCTGTTTCTTAATTCTTCATCATTTTCTATTTTCTCTTCCATATATTTTTTTACAGATATTTGAATTTCAGAGTCATGGCAAAAAGAAAGAATATCCATACCAGCTCTAAAAGTTAACTCTGCTGCTTCTTTAGGAGTATAATAATTTGAAATACCTCCCATTGATAAATCATCAGCAATCAAAACACCTTTATATTCCAATTCTTCTCTCACAAAAGTAGTCAAAACTGACTTTGAAACAGTCGCAGGCTCTTTTTTATCTTGAAGACATGGAATATATATATGGCTTGGCATCCATGAAACAGAATCTATATTTTTAAATGGATATATTTCAACATCCATTAATTTTTCTTTTGATATATTGAGTTCTGGCATATCAAGATGTGCATCAACAGCAACTCTTCCCTTACCAGGAAAATGTTTTAAACAAGCTATTATACCTTCTTCTTCAAGACCATCTATAAACCTTTGAGCAAAATTAACAACAATATTTTTATCTGAAGAAAAACTTCTAACACCTATTCCTGGATTATTAGGATTATTATTGATATCAACTACAGGAGCTAAATCCCAATCAACACCTATTGCCTTCATTTCTTTACCTAATATTTTTCCCATCTTATAAGCACTTTCAGGGTTCTGAGTAGCTGCTGCGGCCATTGTTCCAGGAGCAACACAAAAACCTTCTATAAGCCTTGTAACAATTCCACCTTCCTGATCTATAGTAACAAGAGGTTTATATCCAAGATATTCAGTTATATCCTGTATATACTTTTTAACTTGTTCCTTACTTTCTATGTTTCTTGAAAATAATATGATTGAGCCAGGTCTAACTTCATCAAGAACTCTTTTTGTCTCATCATCAAGACTTGTAGATGGTAATCCGATCATAAAAAGTTTTCCTACTCTATCTTTTAAATTCATAGTAACTCCAACCCCTTTTCATATATTAAAATATCTTTTGTGTATTCAATAAATTGCTTTGCTTGATCATTCCATTCTTTATGATCAATATCTTTTAAAGAAATTTCACCAACAAGACCTTTAAATCTATCATTAATTTCATATTGATCATATTTATTCAAATAATTCATTATAAAAAGACTTATTTCAAAAAAGTTATCATTATCATTTGGAAAAAACTCAACACCATGACAAAGTATATCTTTATGTTTCGAAAACATCGGGATAAACTCCCTTTTTCTTATATTTAAATCTTTAAAATTCTCTTTCAACTTTTCATAAAGATCATCATTATCTATCCAAGGAGCCCCTATATAAGTAAAAGGCTTAGTAGTTCCTCTACCTTCACTTATGTTGGTAGCTTCAAAAAAACAATTTCCGGCATAAGCTATAGTACTTTCAAAATCTGGTAAATTAGGAGAAGGCACATTCCACATGAGATCTGTTTTATCAAAAGTTTCTCCATTCCAACCTTCAACTTTTATAATTTTAAGATCTAATTTTAATCCAAGAAGTTTTTTATAGTATAAACCAGTTTCAGCACATGTCAAACCATATCTCAAAGGTAATTCATAGTCTCCAACAAAAGACTTATATTCATCCTTCATCCTTCCACCATAAACTTTTCTTCCAAGAGGATTTATTCTATCAAGAATCATAAAATCTTTATCATTTTCATCTGCTGAAATCATGCAATATGCAAGAGTGTATATATAAGTATAAAATCTTAATCCAACATCTTGAATATCATAAACCAATAAATCAATATCTTCTAAATATTCTTTTTTTGGTTTTTTATTGTCTCCATAAAGGGAAATAACTGGAATATTATATTTAGGATGTACTTCATTATCATATTCCTTTCCATCTGGAAGACCATATAATCCATGTTCTGGTGTAAATATCTTTACAATATTGACTCCATTAGAGATCATCTTATCTATCATAAATTCCATATTTTTATTAACAAAGGAAAAATTAGTTATAATACCTATCTTTTTATTCATCAAAGATTTAAAATTCTCTTTTTCAAGAATATCTATTCCATTCATAACCATTATATATCACCCCTTATATGTTATATTTTAATAAATGTAATAACATTATGTCAACTATGCTCATACCTGATATATTTATTAGATTTCGTATTTATTTGCGATTTTTTATCATTATTAATAAAATACTCTAAAATCAAAATATCTTAAAGTAAGTACATTATATAAAACTTATATTAAAAATGATACAAACAATAAAAGTCTTTATTTAAAGAGATTTAAGATGATTTTTTAAAAAAAATATTTTATTTTTGAAATAATTAAGTTTTTTGATAATATTTAGCTTTTTTCGTTTTTAATTCGAATTAGATTAATTGTAATAACATATAATCATGTTTGTTTTTATTTTCATATATGTTATACAATTATTATGATTTAATTAATACGGGATATAAAGGGGGAGTCACAATGAAAAAAGTTTTAATAGTATGTCTTATCCTAACAATGGCACTTTTAGCTTTCTCGAAAGATTTTGTTGTAGACGAAATGTTCACAAAACAAGAACCTAAAATGGGCGGAGAGATTAATCTTGCTTTACCTGGTTCTCCACAATCTTTCAACTTATATGGATCTTTAGATTCACATATGTACACAGTTATGCTTCAAATATTAAATCCTTTAGTAGATATGAACAATATAACAAAAGAAGTAGAACCTGCTTTAGCAGAATCATGGGAAGTATCTCCAGATGGCAAAGAAGTTATTTTTCATCTAAGAGATGTTAAATGGTCTGATGGTCACCCATTTGATGCAGATGATGTTATGTTCACCTTAAAATATTTTGCAATGAATAATAAAGCTGAAAACAATGCAAGAGGAAGATTTACATTTGGTGGAAAACTTGTAGAATGGGAAAAAATAGATGATATGACCATAAAAGCAATATTACCAGAACCATTCGGAGCATTTTTTATAACTTTAACACATGTAAAAATTTTCCCACAACATGTTTTAGAACCTTTAGTAGACAAAAATGCTTTAAGCTCTGTAAATAAAATATGGACAACAGATACTCCAGTAGAAAAAATAGTTGGTACAGGACCATTTACAATGGAACAATATACTCCTGATCAAAAATTTGTTTTAAAGAAAAATCCATATTACTGGAAAGTTGACAAATGGGGCAATAGACTTCCTTATATAGATAAACTAAATTTCTTAATAATAGCTGATCCTGAAGTTAGAATGGCTAAATTCATGTCAGAAGAAGTAGATTATACAGTTTTAAATCCAAGAGATTATCCTACTTTGAAATATAAAGAATTACAAGGTGCTCCATATAGAATATTTAAAGCAGAACCTATAAATCCTGTTCCAAGTCCTTTACACATAACTTTCAATTTAGACACTACAAATGCTGATCTAAAAGAATTATTTTTAAATGAAGATTTTAGACATGCTATGGAATATGCTTTAGATAGAGAAAGAATAATCGAAGATGTTTATAATATGTTAGCAGTTAAAGGTGGAACACCTACATTACCTTCAAATAGTTTCTATAATCCAAAAATTGAAGATATAAGAAGATCTTTTGATTTAACAAAAGCTTCAAAAATATTAGATGAATTGGGATTAAAAGATACAGATAATGATGGTATAAGAAATCTAAAAAATGGTAAAAACTTAGAAATAGTATTCTTAACAAAAACAGATCAAGATTATCAAGAAGTTGCTTATTTATACTCTCAAGACCTCAAAAAAATAGGTGTTAAATTGCATTTACAATTATTAGATGGAAATATAGCTTTAGAAAAAGCAACAGCTGGAAACTTTGAAATGGCAATGTTAGCTTTTGGTAATCAACCAGATCCACAATTGAGAAAAGAAATATGGCAACCTGGTAATCCTTTATATTATAATCATACTTCAACATTTGATAAACAAAATAAAAAAGCTATAAAAGAAAATATGTATGATTGGGAATTAAGAGTTTATGATTTATTTGATTTAGGTCAATCAACAATGGATCAATCAAAAAGAAGAGAATATTATAATGAATGGCAAGAAATTTATGCAGATAAAATACCTTATATATTCGTTTGTAAAGGTATGACTTTGATGGGATGGAATGAAAGAGTTGGAAATGTATATCAACTCAAACAAGACGGACCTGTAATATTTACAAATTGGACGATCTTCGTAAAATAATATATAATTTTTATGGTTCAAAAAAGTAAAAAACTAAAACAAGGGGGTAATTTCCTGATGAAAAAACTTTTAGTTATAAGCATGGTTATTATGATATCTTTATTTGCTTTTTCTAAAGATTTTGTTGTAAAAGATATGTTCACACCGGAAACACCTAAATTGGGAGGAAGAGTGACAACTGTATTATCTTCTGCACCGCAATCATTCAATTTATATGGAACTTTAGACAATGCAGCATATACAATAATCCCAAATGTTCTATCTCCTTTAGTTGAAGCTAACCCTATAACAAATGAAATAGAGCCTGGATTAGCTGAATCATGGGACGTTTCTGCTGATGGAAAAGAAGTAACTTTCCATTTAAGAGATGTTAAATGGTCTGATGGAGTACAATTCAACGCAAATGATGTTATATTTACATTAGATTATTTTGTAATGAACAAATTTGCTGAAGGAAATTCTATTGCAAGATACACAATAAATGGTGAACTTGTAAAATGGGAAAAAGTAGATAACATGACTGTTAAAGCTACACTTCCAGCACCATATGGAGCTTTCTTTACAGTATTAGCTCAAGCACCTATATACCCTGAACATAAAGTTTCAGAACTTTTCAATAAAAATGATTTAGGATCTGTAAACAAAATATGGACAACAGACACAAATGTTAAAGATATAGTTAGTACAGGACCATATCTAATAGACAACTATGTTGTAGATCAAAAAGTTATTTTAAAAAGAAATCCTAACTTCTGGAAAGTTGACAAATGGGGAAACAGACTTCCATATGTTGATACTTTTGAATATTTAATAGTTAAAGATGCTGAAGTTGCTATGGCTAAATTTATGGCTGGTGAAATAGACTATATAAAAGTAAATTCAAAAGATTATCCAGTATTAAAACAAAAAGAATTACAAGGTGCAGATTTTGTAATATTTAGAGGACAACCTTCAAAACCTACACCAAGTCCTTTACATATAACTTTCAATTTTGATGCAAAAAATGATTCTCTAAAAGAATTATTCAGAAATGATAAGTTCAGACAAGCAATGGAATACGCTTTAGATAGAGATAGAATAATAGACGAAGTATACAATACATTGGCAGTTTATGGTGGAGTTCCAGTACTTCCAAGCAACAAAGGATTCTACAATCCTAAGATTGAAGAAATAAGAAGATCTTTTAACTTAACAAAAGCTTCAAAAATGTTAGATGAATTAGGATTAAAAGATATAGACAATGATGGTATAAGAGAAATGAAAAATGGAGAAGATTTAAGCATAGTATTATTGACAAAAACAACACAAGAATTCCAAGATATAGCTTATTTATACTCTGAAGATTTAAAGAATATCGGTGTAAAAATGAATCTACAAATTTTAGATGCTGGATTACAATCACAAAAAGCTCTTTCAGGTGACTTTGAAATGTCATTATGGGCATTTGGTAATCAACCAGATCCACAATTAAGAAAAGCTATATGGCAACCTGGTAACCCATTATACTATAATCATTTAAGTACAATGGATTCAGAAACAAGAACAGCAGTTAAATCAGAAATGTATGATTGGGAATTAGAAGTTTGGAACATGTTCGAAAAAGGTCAAACAGAAATGAATATAGACCAAAGAAAATCATATTATGACAAATGGCAAGAAATTTATGCTGAAAAAGTACCTTTCATATTCGTTTGTAAAGGTATGGATTTAATGGGAGCACAAAAGAGTGTAGGAAACTTCTATCAAATGGACGATGGAACATTAGTTTATTTAACTTATACAGTATTTGACAAATAAAATAATAAGGGGGAGGTTTTTCCTCCTCCATTTTTTAAAAAATTGGAGGAATTCGAATGTGGTCATTTGTTACTAGAAGGCTACTTATAATGATACCTATGATGATTATGATATCCATCATTTGTTTTACATTAACAGAACTACAGCCTGGAGATTTTGTAACTCAATATATGAATAATCCAAGAGTCTCCCCAGAACAAATAGTAGAGCTAAGAGAAAAATTAGGATTAGATAAGTCCCCTGTTGAACGATATTTAATATGGGTAAAAGGTATAGTAACTAAAGGTGATTTTGGCTATTCTTTTGCTTATAAAAGACCCGTTGGGGAATTAATATGGGAAAGAATGGGATGGACTATTTCTATCGCTTTATTAACGGTTTTATTCCAATGGCTCATATCCATACCAATTGGAATATATTCTGCCCTGCATCCATATTCAGTCGGAGACTACAGTTTAACTGTATTGGGTTTTTTAGGTTTATCTATACCTAATTTCTTTCTTGCATTATTTTTAATGTGGGTTTCTTTAAAAGCTGGAGCTACATCTGTTGGAGGAATATTTTCAACTCAATACATCGGAGCACCTTGGTCATGGGCTAAATTCGCAGACATGCTTTCCCATCTATGGTTACCTCTTGTAGTAGTAGGAACCGGTGGATTAGCTGGTTTAATGAGAGTCATGAGAGGAAATATGCTTGATATAACTGGTTCACCATTTATAACCTCTTTGAGAGCAAGAGGGCTTAAAGAAAAATCTGTAAAACAACATGCTGTAAAAAACGCCGTTAATCCTATGGTTAGTATAGCTGGTATGCAATTACCTGAAATATTCAGTGGAACTATAATAACAGCAATAGTATTAAACTTACCTACAATGGGACCATTTTTTTACAATGCTTTATTAAACCATGATCAATACTTAGTTATGACATTTTTGATGTTCATCGCATTTATAACACAGATTGGTAACCTGCTATCAGATATTGCATTGGCTTTACTGGATCCAAGAATAAGAATCAGTTAAGGAGGATTTGCTTATGAATGAGACATCAAAAAGAATATGGACTACTTTCTTCAAAAACAAATTAGGTATGGTAGGTTTAGTAATACTCATAATACTATATATTTTAGTTATATTTGCAGAATTTGTATCTCCATATGATTATACTCAAGCACATAGAAATTATATATATTCATCACCATCAAAAGTATACTGGAAAAACCCTGAAGGGAAGTTTATAGGTCCTCATATATACTCTTTAAAAAAAGAAAGAGACCCAGTAACTTTCATGGTTTCATATACAGAAGACAAAGATAATCCAGTCCCAATAAAATTTTTTGTAAGGGGAGAATCTTATAAATTCTGGGGGCTTTGGGAAACAGATTTACATCTATTCGGTGTAGAAAAAGATTCTGGAGCTATGTATACTATATTCGGAACAGATAAGTTCGGAAGAGATCTTTTCTCAAGAATAATAATGGGAGCAAGAGTTTCCATGACAGTTGGTCTTGTAGGAGCATTAATAAGTGTTATGCTTGGTGCTATAATAGGAGCTATTTCAGGTTATTATGGTGGATGGGTTGACATGTTAATTCAAAGACTAACAGAACTATTGAGATCATTCCCAAGAATACCTTTATGGTTAGCATTGGCAATGTTATTACCACCCGATTGGCCAAGTACAGCTGTTTATTTTGGTATAGTAATAGTACTTTCTTTTATAGGTTGGATGGGAGTAGCAAGAGTTGTAAGGGGAATGACTTTAAGTTTAAGAGAAAAAGAATATGTAATGGCTTCAAAAATAATGGGTGCTTCAGGATTCAGAGTTGTAATGAAACATCTCATACCCAACACAATGAGTTATTTAATAGTTGTTACAACATTATCAATTCCAGGAATGATATTAGGAGAAAGTTCTATAAGTTTCTTAGGTCTCGGTATAAAAGAACCTATGACAAGTTGGGGACTATTATTGAAACAAGCTCAATCATTATCAGAACTCGAATCTCATCCATGGCTTTTAATACCTGGAATATTTATAATAATAGCAGTATTATCATTCAATTTTCTAGGAGACGCTTTAAGAGATGCGGCTGATCCTTATAAGGCAGTTGAAAAAGTATGAGTGAAGTGATTTTAAAAGTTGAAAATTTAAAAACATATTTTAATACATACGATGGTACAGTTAAAGCTGTTGATAATGTAAGCTTCGAATTAAGAAAAGGTGAAATACTTGCCTTAGTTGGTGAATCAGGTTGTGGTAAATCCATAACAAATATGACAATAATGGGCTTAGTAAAACAACCACCTGCAATGATAGAAGGAAAAATAATATATAATGGACAAAATCTTTTAGATTTAAATTATGAACAATATAGAAAAATAAGAGGTAAAGAAATAGGAATGATATTTCAAGAACCTATGTCCGCATTTGATCCTTTGTATACAGTTGGAGAACAACTATTCGAAGTATGTAAAATACATCTTGGTTTAAACAAAAAACAAGCAAGAGAGAAAAGTATAGAAATGCTAAAAAAAGTTGGTATACCTTCTCCAGAAAAAAGATTTGATGAATATCCTCATGAAATGAGTGGAGGTATGCTACAAAGAGTCATGATAGCCATGACATTGATTACAGAACCAAAAATTTTAATTGCTGACGAACCAACTACAGCACTTGATGTAACTATTCAAGCACAAGTATTAAATCTCATGAGAGACCTTCAAAAAGAGTTTAATACATCTATAATATTTATAACACATGATTTGGGAGTTGTATCAGAACTTGCCGATAGAGTTCATGTAATGTATGCTGGAAAAATAGTTGAAAAATCAACGGTATATGAAATTTTTGATAACCCAAAACACCCTTATACACAAGGACTTATGAAATCGAGAGTACAAAAATTTTATAAAGGCAAATATTTACCTCATATAGATGGATTTGTTCCAAAAGCAACCAATTTTCCGGAAGGATGCAGATTTCATCCAAGATGTGAATTTGCCACAGAAAAATGTAAAACTATGATACCAGATGACTTCAAAGCAAAAGAAAATCATACAGTTTCATGCTGGCTTTATGGAGATGATAAGAATGAATAAAATACTTGAAATAAAAAATGTAAAGAAATATTTTCCCATAAAGAAAGGGGTTTTCTTAAAAACAGTAGGACATGTAAAAGCACTTGAAAGCATAGATCTAGACTTATACGAAAATGAAACTGTTGGTATCGTTGGTGAATCAGGTTGTGGTAAATCTACACTTGGAAGAGTAATAACAAAAATCCATGATGCAACAGAAGGATCTATAATATATCATGATAAAAATGGTGTAAAAAAAGATATCGTGGGAAAATTAAATAAAAAAGAAAATATGATATACAGATCAGATCTTCAAATGGTATTTCAAAATCCTTTTGATTCATTAGATCCAAGAATGACTATAGGAGATATAATAAGCGAACCACTTCAAATACACAAAATGTTCAAAACCAAAGAAGAAGAAACAAACTATGTAAAAGATCTGTTAAAAAAAGTTGGATTATACGAAGAATATATATCGAGATATCCTCATGAATTCTCTGGAGGACAAAGACAAAGAATAGCAGTTGCAAGAGCTATTGCATTAAAGCCAAGAGTAATAATATGTGATGAACCTACATCCGCTTTAGATGTCTCAGTACAATCACAAGTTATAAACCTTTTAAAAGATATACAAAAAGAAAGTTCAATAGCTTATTTATTCATATCTCATAATCTTGATATAGTATATCATGTAAGCGACAAAATAGTTGTTATGTACCTTGGACATGTAGTAGAAGAGGCAAAATCTGAAGACTTATTTGAAAACACAAAACATCCTTATACAAAAATATTGATGAGTTCTATGCCTGGATGGAATCCAAAAGAAAGAAAATTGAGCAAAGTTGAGGTAAAAGGAGAACCACCAAGTCCTATAAACCCTCCTTCTGGTTGTCCTTTCCATCCAAGATGTCCAAACAGAATGGATATATGTTCTAAACAAAAACCTCTTCTAAAAGGCGATGATCATAAAGTTGCCTGCCATTTATATAACAAATGATTAACTAATTATTAAATATCAACCTTTACAAAAAATAAAAAGCTAAGAAATATAAATAAAAATAATTCTGATAAAATTGATATGGATGGGCGCAGGATACCTGCACCCATTTTTTATATAGTTTAATATTGGGAGGGAAAAAAATGAAAAAAATATCAGTAAAAATAATCGCTTCTATAGTAATAATCTCGCTTTTATTAGGTCTTTCTCTAAGTTTTATAGGAATACAAAATACCTCTAACATAATAAGGGAAAATTCAAAAGACAAACTTTTATTAAATTCAATCAATAAAGCAAAAGAATTTGATATCGTTATAAACAATCTTGAAACAGTAATGGAAAATTTTTCAAATTCAATATTCAATAACTCATTTTCAAAATTCCAAGTTGCAGGTGCTTTTGGAAATAGTGCCTATGTTGAAAACTACTTATCAAGAACAGACAGTTTCATAAAAGCTTATTCTGAAAGCGTTGAAGGAAATTTAAATGCATATATACTAATAAACCCTGAAATAACAATGGATAATAAAATACATGGAATAATATATGATGAATCGGAAGATACAATTTTCAAATCTGAAGATATAAACATAAATCCTGAATATTTTGTAGAAGATAATCCAGATTATACATGGTTTTTCGAAACAAAGAACAGTAAAAATGGTCATTGGTCAAAAGTACATAAAGACATAGAAAAAAGTGGAAAAAATGTAATAAGTTATTCCTTTCCATTCTTCTATGAAGATATTTTTGTTGGACTAGTAGGTATGGATATAGATTATTCATATTTTGTAGAAGAATTAAACAAAATAAAAGTATATGAAGGAAGTTACGCATCATTAGCCAATGAAAAATTAAAAATAATACATGACAAACAATATGAAACAGGGACATATATAGGAGAAATATTAAAAAGAGAAGAATACAAAAAAGTAAGTGAAGAAAATACAGGATACTATGAA
>NZ_QGGI01000021.1 GCF_003148465.1 Oceanotoga teriensis | reverse complement strand
TTGCTATATCTACTCCCACTACTAATGTTTTTTCATCCACTTGTTTTATTTTATTATTTTGTGTATAATTCATTTAGGTTCCTCCTTTGTAAAATATTTGATGGATTCTTGTTACACTTTTATTTTACGGGGAGGTTCCTTTTTTTTCAACCTCTTTCTTTTTTTATTTCAGGAATGCTCCTTAAATGAAAAAACTCCTGTCCATTTAAATATAGACAGGAGTCATTAGCATTTTAATTGCGGTTAAAGGCGAACTCCATCACCTAAAATATATTCATTTAAAAGAATTATAGTATAAATTGATTGAAACAATATTAAGATATATTAAAAATTATCCTTCTACTGGTGCTTCAAACTGACTCTTATAAAGATCTGCATAAAAACCATCTCTTTCAAGAAGTTCTTTATGATTTCCCTGTTCAACAATATCACCATGATTCATTACAAGAATTAAATCTGCATCTCTTATAGTAGAAAGCCTATGAGCAATTATAAAACTAGTTCTATTCTTCATGAGATTTATCATAGCTTTTTGTATTTGAACTTCTGTTCTGGTATCTACAGAACTTGTCGCTTCATCAAGTATCAATATTTTTGGATTTGCAAGTATAGCCCTTGCAATTGTTATCAACTGTTTTTGTCCTTGAGATATATTTGAAGCTTCTTCATTTAAAACCATATCATATCCATCTGGTAAAGCATGAACAAAGCCATCGACATGAGCAGCTTTAGATGCCTCATAAACTTCTTCATCAGTTGCATTCAAATTACCATATCTTATATTATCTTTTATAGATGCATTATAAAGCCATGTATCTTGTAGAACCATTCCAAAATAAGATCTCAAATCTTTTCTTGTAAAATCTTTTATATTATTATTATCTATCAAAATTTCTCCACTATTTATATCATAAAAACGCATCAACAACTTCACCATAGTAGTCTTACCTGCACCAGTAGGACCTACTATAGCTATTTTTTGACCAGCCTTAATATTTGCAGAAAAATTATTTATTATTATTTTATCTGAATCATATCCAAAATGTACATTTTTAAATTCAACATTTCCTTCTATAGTTTCAGGCTTAACTGGGTTTAAAGTATCCAAACTTTCTTCTTCTTCTTCAAGAAATTCAAAAACTCTTTCTGCCGCAGCTGCTGTTTGCTGAAATATATTAGAAATATTAGCGAGCTGTGCTATTGGTTGTGTGAAAGATCTTACATATTGTATAAAAGCTTGAATATCTCCAACTTCGATCATTCTTTTTGCTGCAAGCCAACCTCCTAAAACACTTATTCCAACATAACCTATATTACCAACAAAATTCATTATAGGCATCATCATTCCAGATAAAAACTGTGATTTCCATGCTGCACCATAAAGTTTTTGATTAAACTTATCAAAATCTTTTATACTTTCCTCTTCACCATTAAAAGCTTTCATAACAACATGTCCACCATACATTTCTTCAATATGTCCATTAACATTACCAAGATAATCTTGTTGTTGTTTAAAATATTTTTGAGAATATTTAACTACAAAAGCTATTAAAATCATAGAAATAGGAATTATTGCAAGAGCTACTAATGTCATCTGCCAACTTATAGAAAACATCATAAATAAAACACCTACAACAGTAGTTATAGAAGTAATCAATTGTGTAAGACTCTGATTAAGCGTTTGACTTATAGTATCAACATCATTGGTAACTCTTGATAATACCTCACCTTGATTTGTGTTATCAAAATATTTAAGCGGAAGTTTATTAATTTTTTTAGAGATTTGATCACGAAATCTATAACTTATATCCATAGAAACTCCAGACATTACCCATCCTTGGATATAACTAAAAATAGAACTTATTAAATAAATTCCAGCAAGCATAAGTAATATATTCCCTATATATACAAAATCAATACCACTACCAGTTCCAGTTATTTTAGTCATAATACCTTCAAAAAGTTTAGTAGTTACTTTACCAAGAATTTTAGGCCCTATTATCATAAATATAGCACTTGCCATCGCAAATATAAAAACTACAATAATCGAAACTTTATAATCACTCATATATTTTAAAAGCTTTTTCATAGTTCCTTTAAAATCTTTAGCCTTTTGACCACCTCTCATAACAGCAGGTCCATGTCCAAAGCCTTCATTATTACTCTTTTGTTTGTTTTTACTCATTACAATTCCTCCCTTGATAATTGGGATAAAGCTATTTCTTGATATGTTTTACAACTCTCCATCAACTCTTTATGAGTCCCTTTTCCAACTATATTTCCTTCATCAAGGACAAGAATCTGATCTGCATTAACTATAGTAGAAATACGCTGTGCCACTATTATAAAAGTACTATCAGAAGTTTCCTGTTTTAATTTTCTTCTCAACATAGAATCTGTTTTAAAATCTAAAGCTGAAAAACTATCATCAAAAATATATACTTTTGGTTTTTTGACTATAGCTCTTGCAATAGAAAGCCTTTGTTTTTGACCACCAGAAACATTAGATCCACCTTGTGAAATAGGTGATTGAAATTTCTCCTCTTTTTCATCTATAAACTCCATAGCTTGGGCTATCTCTGAAGCTTTTAAAATTTCTTCATGAGATGCATTTTTATCTGCATATTTCAAATTAGATTCTATCGTTCCACTAAATAATATACCTTTTTGAGGCACATAACCTATTTGATCTCTTAACTCTTTTTGATTGAGTTTTCTTATATCAACACCATCTAAAAGAATTTCTCCTGCAGTCACATCATAAAATCTTGGTATCATATTTATAAGTGTTGATTTCCCGGAACCTGTAGATCCAATTATAGCTGTAGTTTGACCTGGTTTTGCAATAAATGAAATATCTTTAAGCATGTTTTCTTCTGCACCAGGAAATTTGAAACAAACATTTTTAAATTCAATTTCTCCATCAACTTTATCTATATGAACAGGATTATCAATATCTTTTATCTCTGGTTCAACTTTTAAAACTTCATGTATACGATTTGCAGATACTGAAGCTCTTGGAATTAAAATAAACATAATAGACATCATCAAAAATGAAAATATAATTTGCATAGCATATTGCATAAATGCCATCATATCTCCAACTTGCATACTTGATTCTGCAATCTGATGTGCTCCAACCCAAACTATTAAAAGTGTTATTCCATTCATTATAAGCATCATAGCTGGCATCATAACAACCATCAATCTATTTACAAAAAGATTAGTCTTTGTAACATCTTTATTGGCTTTATCAAATCTATTTTCTTCAAAGTTTTGAGTATTAAATGCCCTTATAACCATCAATCCAGAAAGATTCTCACGAGTAACTAAGTTTAATTTATCTATGAGCTTTTGAATCCTTTTAAATTTAGGAAGTGCAACTGAAAATACTATCATAATAAGTCCAAGAAGTATTATAACTGCAAGAGCTATTATCCATGACATAGATGTACTCTTGTCTAAAGCTCTTATTATTCCTCCAACACCCATTATAGGAGCATAAAATATCATCCTTATCATCATCACAATAACTAATTGTATCTGAGTTATATCATTTGTCGTTCTTGTAATAAGTGATGCTGTTGAAAATTTTACAAATTCAGAATTAGAAAAATTCTCTACTTTTGTAAAAACATCTCTTCTTATGTCTCTTGCCGAACCAGCACCTATTCTTGCTGCTAAAAGTCCAACCATCACAGTACTTGCAGCGCTTAAAAAAGCTATTAATAACATATATAACCCCGTTTTAGTTATATATGAACTCTGTATCTTATCAGTATCAATACCAATAGCCATATATTCTTCTTTAACAGCAGCTACACCCATTTGATTTATCATACTTGTACCCATAGCTTCTATTTGTTTATCAACATTTTCCATCATTTTAATTCTTTGATTTTCTGGTAAAGTTTTAATAATATTAAATATATCTATATTAGCTGGGATCTTCATACCATTGAGTTCCATAAATCCATTTTTAGCTTCAGTTTTTGCTTTTTGAATACCTGAAACAGTTATAAAAGCTTTTCCTATTATTATATTCAATTCGCTTTTTAATTCTTCATCAATATCTTTCAATAAATATATATCCTCATCTTTCAACGCTGGATAATCTTTAAGATATTCAACATCATCAGAAGATATCAATTCATAACTATTTATAACTTTTTCACTCTGTTCATTAGTCATAAACAATTTGATTTTTTCAAAAGAACTTTGTCTAATAACTTCTGGAACAGAGTCAATAATTCCTCCTTGTTGAATTCCAGTGTTAACTATTCTAGACATATAATCTGGTAAAGCGAGTTCACTCATAGCCTGCACAAAAAGTAATGCGATAGCAACTAATAAAAATACTGTATACGGTTTTAAATACTTTAATAGTTTTATCATTCTTTGCTCTCCTCAGTATTGATTTCAATTATCTTTTCCAATTTTTTTAATCCTTTTAAGATAAATTTCAAATCTTTTTCCTCAACATTTTCAAAGATCTCTGAGAATCTTCCTTCTATTTTTTTGTAATGTGTATTAGAATTCTTCTTAAAATCTTCAGTAATACTTACCTTTACAACCCTCCTATCTTTTTCATCTCTATTTCTTTCTACTATTTTCTGTTTTTCAAGTCTATCAACTATCCCAGAAACAGTACTATTAGAAAGTTCCATATATTCACTTAAATCACTTATTTTACATTCTCCTTTTTGAAACAAATAACCAATTAACATCCCTTGAGGTCTCGTTAAATTTATTTCTTCAAATTCATTTTTCATATTTTTATGAAATAAATCCATTATCCTTTTCATCTGTTTTAAAATTAAAATCCCCTTAGATTTTTCATCCATAAATATTCTCCTTTGAAATATATTTCGCTCCCTAACATTTCGCTTACTAATATTTCGTGTACGAAATACATTTTACTCTCCCTATGTTTACAAAATATATAAATTTAGTTTCTGTTTTTTAACAATCAATTTTGTTTTTTATATTATACTATTAATATAGTATATACTGTATATACAATTATAAATTAGAGGTGAGAAAATGACTCTTGATAAAGTAATAGATGAAAGTATAAGTTCAGGAAAAAGAAAATTATTATTATTTATAACTTCTTTGGGATGGGCTTATGTTGCCGCAGGTGTTATGATAATGCCTTTCGCTCAACCAATGGTAATGACAGAATGGAATTTAAGTAGAAACTTTGCAGCCTCTTTGAGCAGTTCCGGATTTATCGGAATGTTTTTAGGAGCTTTAATAGCTGGACTCCTTTCAGATAAATTTGGTAGAAAAATAACTTCAATACTTTTTCTAACTATTGCGACTCTTTTTTCATTTGCAAATGGATTTGCAACAACTCCATTTAATTTTATAATGTTTAGAGTAATATCAGGATTCGGACTTGGAGGACTTTTACCGGTTTTAAATACTTATTTAACAGAATTTTTAAATGTTGGCATAAGGGGAAAATATCTAGTATTACTCGAAGCAAGTTGGGCTTTTGGTAGTATATATATGGCCATAATACATATGATATTTGGAAGATATTTAGGTTGGAATTATGATTTTATATTTATGGGAATAGGATTATTGCCTTTAATATTATTATTATTCGTTCCAGAATCTCCAAAATACCTATTAATAAAAGATAAAAAAGAAGAATTTAAAAAACTTTTTAAATATGATTTAAAAGATATATCATTCAAAAAGCAAGAAAAATCTTCTTTAAAAAATATACTATCCAAAAAATACTATAAAAGAACAATACTCGTTTGGCTTCAATGGTTTACTATGAGTTTCGGATATTATGGAATATTTATTTGGATAAAAGGCATTCTTTTCAATAAAGGTATAGACTTTGTAAAAGCTGATTGGTATACTTTTTATATGTATATAGCTCAGCTTCCTGGTTATCTACTTGCAGCATATTTTATAGAAAAAATTGGTAGACGTAAAAGTGTATTATTCTTTATGATAGGAACTGGAATTTCAAGTATAGCTTTTGCTTATAGTTCCCAGAACACAATTGTATTATTGATGAGTTTAATAGTTTCAATATTTACACTTGGTGCTTGGGGATTAACATATGCATATACTCCGGAATTATATCCAACTCAATATAGAGGCACAGCAAATGGTACTTCAAGTGCAGTGACAAGATTCTCAGGTTTTATAGCTCCTTATTACACAGCATTTTTTCTTGAAAAAAATATAATTTTTTCTGGTATTATAGGAATAGCAATATTATTTATAATAACAGGATTTTTAAATTTTATATTTTTACCTGAGACAAAGAATGTGGAGGTTAATTAGTTGAACAAAGAAAAAAGACTTGAAAAGATAATAGAAATATTAAACAGATCACCAAAACCTATTTCTGGTAGCAATCTTGCAGATATGTTTGAAGTGACAAGACAAGTCATTGTAAAAGACATAGCAATTTTAAAAGCTGCGGGAAAAGATATCAAATCCAATTCAAGAGGATATTATATAAGCACAAAAAATAGAATAATAAGAACCATTGCTGTAAAACATACCTTTGAAGAAATAGGTTCTGAACTTTTAACAATAGTAGAAAATGGTGGAAAAGTTCTTGATGTGAGTGTTGAACATCCAATATATGGAGAAATAACTGCAACATTAGATGTTGAAGATAAAATGGATGTAGACTTCTTTTTAAAAAAAATAAATAATGCAAAGCCACTATCTTCATTAAACTATGGAATTCATCTACATAAGATAGAAGTAGATGATGAAAAACAATATAAAAAAATAATAACTGAATTAAATAAAAAAGGATTTCTTCTATAATATGAAGAAATCCTTTTTAAAAATCTTTACCCCTGAATTGTAAAAATTAAAGTTATAAAATTATAAATAGAATGTAGTCCATACATTTTTAAAAAATTTTTTTCTGTAAAATAAATTTGACCATTAATATATGCAAGATTAATAACCAATATGCCATAATAACCTTTATTCACAATAAAATGAATCATAATAAAAATTAAAGTTTGAAAAGAATTCAAAAGTATAAAATGAAATTCTTCATTTACTTTGATACTTTCAAACAATATCACTCTAAAAATTAACTCTTCAATAAAAGGCACTAAAAAAACTATCAATAGAAACTCAAAAAACTTATATTTAATATAATTAAGACTAAAACTTTTATATTCATAACAAGCACTAAATATTAATAATACAAAAAAAAATATTATATATCTTGTATTTTCTTTATAATGCTTATTATTCCATTTAAACAATTCAATATAATTTTTATCTTTAAGCATATAAAAAATTGTAAAACATAACATAATGATCAAATAAAATATATTGTTCAAATAAATCGACATAAAAACAGAAATAATATAAAATGACAAATATAAATAATTTATAGAAAACTTCATAATAAAAACCTTTCTAATCTATATTTTCTTTAAAATTTTTTGTATTTCATCAAGACCTAAATCTTTAGAATAATCATAAGCCGTTTTTCCTTTAAAATCCTTTATATTTTTAACTGCTCCTTCTGCTAACAAAGATTCAACAAAATATTTATTATTACATAAGACAGCATATATCAAAGCAGTTTTACCATCATTATCTCTAATATTAAGATCACCCTTTTCTTTGATATAATTAAAACATGATTTATTATTAGATAAAACCGATGCTATTAAAGGAGTTATTCCATATTTATTTTTAAAATTTATATCAAAATTATATTTTTCCAATGTTTTTAAAATTTTTGCGTCGTTAAGATTCAATATATATATTATAAATATATTATTACCACTATTATCCAACTTTTTAGGATTCAATCCTTCTTCTACAAGATAATCAAAAACTTCTTGGTCTAAAACATAAAATAATAAATTTTTACCATCTAAACTTTCATTTTTTATATTTAATTTCTCATCATATTTTAAAAATTTTTTTAATGTATTTAAATTCATTATTCTTATATTAGATGCCAAAAAAGATATATTAAAATCAGTCCTCCAATAAGTTTGTTTAGTATTAATATTATTTTTTATAAAAAAATCAACAATTTCATCATAATTGTTATTATTGTTAGCAGAAAGATAAAATGTACTATATTCATTATCGGTATTATTAAATTTCAATACAATTTTCTGATTTAAATTTGCTCCATTATCAACTAAAAATTGCATAATTTTAATTCTATCTTCGGTTAAATTTTTTGTTGAATTTATAAAAGGAGTCTCAAAAAGATCTACTTTTCCTTCAAGATTTATTTTATATTTATAGTTTATATTTATTTTATATTTATTATCAAAATAAAATTTTTCAATTTCATCATAATTTGAAACTTTGCACATATTATAAAATTTAATGCTCATATCATCTCTTTTTGCATAACTTAATATATAAATACCAACAAAAAAAATTAATAAAATTGTTATTTTTAATTGTTTTTTATTACTCAATATTACACCTTCCTTTTATAAAGTTATTATATAAAATTATTTCAGAAAACTCTATTTCTTTATTTATAAATATTAATACATTAATACAACACAAATTTTATATCTTTTTACCTATTTTACACATAAAAGTTAAAATTTGAATTACTTTTATATTATTTAAAAGTAATTTTACATTTAATATTTAATCATTCGATTTTATTTAATCTTTTGTTTTTTAAATATCTGATTTAATTATAAATTAAAAATATCTCTATATTTTTTAGGTGTAACACCATACATTTTTCGAAATAAGCCAGTAAAATGGCCAGTATTAGAATAACCAACCATACTCGAAATCTTTTTAATACTATAATTCGAATTATTTAATAATAATAAAGCTCTATTGAACTTTAACATTTGAAAATATTTATAATAAGTCGCACCATAAATTTTTTTAAATGCCATTTGAAATCTATTTTTACTCATATTAGATATTTCTGCCATATCTTCTATTGAAGGATAAGCATTCAAATTATTTTTCATATAATTTAAAACATTCTCTAAATATTTTTTATCTTCAGGAGTTATTTTTACACTTAATTTATTAATGTTATTTTTTTCTTCATATATTTGGGTAGATATGGAAAGTAATTCGAGTATTTTACTTTCTATGTATATTTTTTTTGACAATCCTTTAGCTTTACAGCTTTTTATTTGTTGAAATAAAAAATTAATTTCTGGTAGAAAAGGATTCAAAGAAACAAATCTCATTATTGATTTCACATTTTCAAAATCTTTTTCAAATTTATCTTTTAAAAATTTATCATAATAATCTTCAGTTAAGATTATTTTAGTAAATTTAACTGGTTCATATTTTTTACAATAAACAGAAACTTTTTTACTATTATTTATATATGAAAAAATTCCAAACCCTACATTTATACTATCCTTATTTTCTTCTTTTAATATACTTGAATCACTTTCAAATTGAGAAATTTCAACATAATCTTCTTGTATTTCAGAAATTTTTTCAAAATTTTTTTTAGGAATATAATTTGCATTAATAACCATAAAATTATTTAACAAATATATTTTCAAATAACCTTCTCCACATTTAGTTATCATCTTATAATAAAAGTCATCTTTCATAGACAATTCAGGAACTAATATAAACATTCTTGAATCAATAAAATCTTTATAATAATCTATTATATTTTTAAAAATATAAATCACTCCTTTTTAAATTTTTGGAATATTATGATATTAAAAAGTAATTTTGTGACTATAAATAATACTATAATGATATTATACGATAAAAAGGAGCGTTTATAATATGAATAATAAAAAAATAGAATTAATAAAAAATGGAAACATTTTAAAAGGTCTTTTTATTCTCGGAATTCCAATGATAATTTCAATGATGGTTTCAGCACTTTATAATGTTATAGATACGTATTTTGTATCTGGTTTAGGTACTATAAATGTTGCATCGGTTTCTATAGCTTTTCCAATATCTCTTATATTTTCTGGAATTGGTTTAACTTTTGGAACAGGTGGTGGATCTTATATCTCAAGACTTATTGGACAAAAAAAATATAAGAAAGCCAACGAAGTTTCTTCTATATCATTTTTTAGTTGCATATTTACTAGTTTTTTATTTATAATAATATTTTTTATATTTCTCGATAAAATATTAGTTTTAATCGGAGCTAATCAAGAAATTTTACCAATTGCAAAAAATTATACAAAAATATTTTTAATAAGTATGATATTCACTTCTTTAAATATTACTCTTGGCAATATTGCAGTTTCTCAAGGCGGGGCAAGTATTTCTTTAATTGCTATGCTATCAGGATCTATTCTAAACATAATATTAGATCCTTTACTTATATATAATCTTGATTTAAAAGTAATTGGGGCTGGAATTGCTACATTAATATCTCAAATAATAACCTCTATTATATATTCAATTTTTTTTATATCAAAAAAAAGTATCATAAAAATTCAAATTAAAAATTTTAAATTTGATATCAAAATATATTCAGAAATAATAAAAATTGGAATATCTATGTTTTTATTACAATTATTGACAAGTATTTCTATGAGTTTAATATCTAAAAAATCTTCAATATATGGCTCACAAGCAATTGCAGCAATGGGAATAGTTTTAAGAATTAATACACTTGGAATGAATATTATTTTTGGTTTTATGAAAGGTATGCAACCAATGGCTGGTTTTAATTATGGTGCAAAAAACTATAAAAGATTGAAAAGTATAATAAAACATAGTATAATTTCAACCACCATATTTTGTATGATATGGACAATATTTATAATATTATTTTCAAACTCTATACTATCTTATTTTTCAAACGATTGTGAAGTATTAAAAATCGGAATTAAAGCATTAAAAATAAATACTTTATTATTTTTCACACTCGGATTTCAATTCACTTACTCAACACTTTTTATATCTATTGGAAAAGGATTTCAAGGTTTAATATTAAATATTTTAAGGCAAGGCATTTTTTTTATTCCTTTGATTTTAATTCTTCCAAATATTTTTGGTTTAAATGGAATAATATTTTCTCAACCAATAGCTGATTTTTTTGCAACACTTATAACATTTTTCTATGCATTTAAATTAAAAAAAACAATCAAATAATTATATTAAAAAAACAGAGACAATAAATTATATTTATTGTCTCTGTTTTCCTTCAAATCAAAGTTTAACATTGAATTATTATCCAAAAAATATTACACTAAAAACAAAGCTAATATTTTGATCACCAACTCTCTTAAAAGATTATTTAAATTATATAAACTCTTTTAGCTTAAGTCTAACATTTTTGGCATTATCAAAATGAATAGCTTTTATTCCAATTTCAGATGCACTTTGAACATTTTCTTCATAATCATCTATAAAAAAAACATCTTTAGCTTCTATATTTTCCTCATTTAGAATATATTTAAAAAATTCTTTATCTGGTTTTACAAGATGAATTATATGAGAAGCATAAACATAATCAAAAACATCATAATCTCCATTATTTTTATGTATATTATAATGAGCTTGCAGTGTATTAGTTCCACATATTACTCTATAATTTTTCTTAAGATCTTTTATCAAATTTATAGTATCTTTTTTTAAAATTGGTTTAAAAAATTTTCCCCATATATTACCTTTATTTTCAAGTTTTGCAATATCACAAAATTCTATCCAAAAATTTTCTTCTGATATTTTACCAGCCATTATAAGATTAAAAAGCTCATGAAATTTTTTATCCTTAAAAAAACTTTCATCTTTTCCAAAAAATTCTGCAATTTTAGGCCTAACATTAAAATTATCTACAACAACTCCGCCCATATCAAAAATAAAAAGTTTCAAAATGATCACCTCTAAAATATATTTTATTTTCTTGAAGAGTGCAAATTTGCACCACTCAAAAAATATTTAGATAAAGTAAAGAATAAAATAAACATTGGTATGCTTGCTATCGCAGCAACTGCCATCATAGCCCCTTCATCTGTATTCATTTCTGCTGTAAATTTTACTATATAAAGAGGTATTGTTTTCATTTCTTCACTTTGTATTACAAGTAAAGGCCATAACATATTATCCCATTGAGCTCTAAAAGTCAATATTCCAAGTGTTGCAATTACAGGTAGACTATTTGGAAAAACAATCTTCCAAAATATTTTAAATTCATTCGCTCCATCTATTCTTGCTGCATCTAAAAGTTCATCTGGAAATGTAATTAAAAATTGTCTCATCATAAATATTCCAAAAGCATTTGTTAAAAAAGGTACTATTAATCCCATATAAGTATTTTGAAGATTTAATTTTGTTATTACTAAGTATAAAGGAACCATTATAGCTTCAAAAGGAATCATCATTGTAGCCATTATACATATAAAAACTATATTTCTCCCTTTAAATGGAAATTTTGCAAGACCATATCCAGCAATTGCAGATAAAAATATAGTAGATATAGTTACTACAGTAGAAACTATAATTGAATTCAAAATATTTCTTATATATATATAATTACCAGAATTTCCAGCAATTGCTTTTTGATAATTTTGAAAATAAAATTCTTCCGGAATCCAACTAAAAGGCATTCTTAATATTTGATTTGATTTCATGAATGAAGCACTAAACATAAATATTATTGGAGCAATTATTATTATTGCAAAAACAATTAAAAATATCCATATTAAAGTATCTGATAGTTTTTCGCCAAAATTATTTTTTTTATAATTCATATAATCACCTCAATTAAAATCCACATCATCATTTTTTGAAATTTTAAATTGTATTATAGTTAAAATAAGCATCAACAAAAAAAGAACTATACTCATAGCAGATGCTTTACCAATAGAATGGTCTCTTATTGCAGTATTATAAATATTCAAAGTAATCACATTTATTGGTTCTGTAGGTGCTCCAGATTGAGTAAATAAATACTGTGTACTAAAAGTTTTAAGACATTGAAGCATTGACATGATAGAAACCAATACCGTTGTAGATTTTAATAAAGGTAATGTTATATATTTAAAATCTTGATAAGATGTTGCTCCATCAATTTTAGCCGCTTCATGAACACTTTGAGGTATACTTGCAAGTCCTGATATAAAGATTATTGTAAAATACCCTATATACTTCCAAAAGTATACTATTATAGTAGCAAGCTGTACCATTCCTCCTGATGAGAGCCATCTCCAATCTTTACCACTTGAACCTGTTATAAAATTTATAAATTGATTTGCAAGACCCCTTGGTTCAAATATCATCAACCATATAACTGCCGCTGTAACTGATGACAAAACAGCAGGTGAATAAAAAGCCATTTCAAAAAATTTTTGAAACTTTTTTCTTGACATTATGAAAGTAGCAAGCAATAAACTTATTATAACTATGGGAACAAAAGTACCAATAGTAAAAATTATTGTTGCTCTAAAAGAATTCCAAAAATCTGGAGAAGAAAATATATATTTATAATTATCAAATCCAACAAACTTAGGAGGTCTTAAAGATAATAAATTTTTTTTAAAAAAACTTGTATATGCTGCATTTATTATGGGATAAAAGCTAAACAGTGCAAAAAAAATCAAAGATGGAAATACAAAAATCCATCCCCATTTGGCTTTTTTCTTTTCAATTCCATAAACCCTATTTTTCATGATCTTTCCCCCTATTATTTAAATGATGCCATCTAATTAAATTAGACAGCATCTTAAATTTTTAATAAATCATATCTAATCCTTCTTTATAAGATTCTTCAACTTTTCTTTTTAATATCTCTAAGGCTTCTTTTGATGTTTTTGTTCCAAACATAACAGATTGAACGGCTTCTTCCATATGTTTTTGTATTTTCGCTGAATTAGCTTGATAAAAAACAACTTCAGCCTTTTCAAGATCTTTCAAAAAAACATCTGAATATGGATAAGATTTAAAGAGGAATGATTCTAATAATTCTTTTTTTGGTTGAATAATAGCAACTTTTTCAAGATATTCTTCTGGATGACTCAACATAAAAGAAACAAATTTCCACGCCATCTCTTGATTTTTTTTAGGTTTTTGGGAGTTAACCATATAATAATGACCATAATATTTTGCAGGAACATCTTTTTTTGCATTTTCAAATTTTGGGAATGGTACTACCATCCATTCTTTACTATTATAAAAATCAGGATTTTCTGCTTTTATTCTTGCTATTTGATAAAGTCCACTTGAACACATAGCTATATCATTATTGTCTTTATTAAAGACTTTTCTTGCTGCAGTACTCGTTGGCGAACCCAAATTTAATCCCGATGGACCAAATTCAGCCATATAATCTAAAAATTTTAACCATGCTTCATCATTAACTATTACTTCTTTTCCATCGTCACTTATAAGCTTTCCACCTAACTGTTCAACCAAAGGAAGCATTTCTACAAGATAATAAGGATATCTAAAATCAAAGCCTCTTCTTTTAACTATTTCTCCATCTTTTATAGCTATTTTTTGAGATAAATTGACAATATCTTCCCACGTTTTTGGATAATCTTTTTCTGGATCAAGACCTGCATCTCTAAAAACTTTCTTATTTATAAAAATACACCAATTAGTTATTTCAAGAGGTAATCCATAAACTTCATCATCAAAAGTAACAGGATCGAGCATTCCTTCCATATAAGAATTTAAAAGATCATCTTTGTTTTTATATCCAGCAGCTTTATAATCAACGGGAGAAACTCTACCATTAACTATATATGCATATTCGTCTTCGATTGACATATTAAATATATCTGGTCCTTGCTTTGCAGCAAAAGCTGTTAAAATTAATTCTTGAATTTTAGTAGAAGAATATTCAACTCTTTTTATTTCAACATCAGGATAAATCTTTTGAAACTCTTCTATATACCTTAACTCAATTTCTTTTCTATTAGGATCTTCATGTGTCCAAAACATTAGTTCTATTTTTTTTGAAAATCCCATAACTGATAATAAAAATACAAATAATAGTATAATAAAAAACTTCTTTTTCATAACTATCCCTCCCAAGTGATTTATAATAAAGAATCATATTGATTAAATATATTATAGTACTATATTTCTTTATTGTTAAATCTTCAAACTCAATATTAATATGTTTTAAAGGTATATACGCTTATTTAATTATCAAAATCTTAAATAAAGTCATTATTTTAACATTTTTTTATTAATAAAAAAACAAGCAGATAATGAATCTGCTTGTTTTTTGTTTATTTTGTTTATTTTTGTTTTATTATTCTCGTATAAGTTGCAACAGTTAAAAAATAGAAAATTATATATATTACCGAATATGAAATTGAAGTTATCAAATAAGGTTTTACAAGTGATAATCCCAACAATTGAGATAATTTACTTATTGCAACGGTGCTATGTATAAGTCCAATTATAAGCGGACTCAAAAAAATAGTAAGTATTTGAGAAGATATAGATTTTTTTATATCTTTAAAACTTATTCCTATATTAGATATTATTTTATATCTCATCTTATCTTCATTGGCTTCATTTAACTGTTTAAAATAAATTATACTTCCCGTACTCAATAAAAAAACCAAACCTAAAAATGTTCCACTAAATATTAAAACTCCATTACTCTCCATTGTACCCTTATAAGGTCTGTAATAATCAACAAATTTGATATTATTATTCTTCGTAAATTCTACAAGCTCATTTGTTAATTTTTCACTATTAGTTTGATCTGATATATCATAAGAAGATGTTTTTATTATTTTAGAACTATCTTTAAGATTTTCGTACATATTATCTTTTACCACTAAAACTCTATCGGCAAATGAAGCACTTATAATAAATTTTTTATAAGGATCTTCAATTATTTTTAAATTTATATTTCTATCATTAGGCATCAAAGTTACATCAGTATCTTTAAAAGAAAAATCTCCGAATCCAATATAATAACCATCAAATAAAATAGTATCTTTATCATTCTTCAAATTTATTTTTGGAAAATGTTTTATATCAGCTATTTTATTATAATCACTTTGTTTTATAAGCTGTACATCACTTTTATTTTGAAAGAAGAAAAAACCACTTGAATTTTTAGGATTAAATTTTGCTTCTAATTTTAATATTTCCAATCCTTCTACACTATTTAAAATCTTATGATTATTATCTTTTATTATATTTTTTAAATCATTTTGTACATTTTCATTTTTATAATCTACAGTGAATGAAAATGGAGAAGCTATTTTTGCAGCCGTATCTGACATATAAACAAAGCTAAAAACAGTTCCTATAGCCGTTATAGTAACAGCACTTAAAAGAGCTAATGTTGCAAGAGTTACTGCATTGGTTTTTACTCTGTAGAGTACTTGGCTCGTACTTATTATATTAGTACCTTTATAAAATTTATTCTTATTTTTCTTATTTCTCTTAAGAAACCAAATTAAACTCGACCTAAAAAAGATATATGTACCCAAAATTGCAAGAAATAAAGAACCAAAAAAAGCTGACATAAATTCTAATTTAACCCCAGCATTTATAGCCACATAATAACATAAAGCTAATATTAAAATACCTAAAAAAGTGAAAAACAATGAAGGGTTCGGCTCTTTTTGTTTTTTTGAATCTGCTTTAAAAAGATCTATAAGTTTAAATCTATATATTAATGAATAAGAATGTATAGATGCTATGAAAATAAATATTAAAAATACTATAGTAGTTTGAATTATTGCCTTTGGTACTATTTCAAATTTTATATAAACAAAAGTCCCCATCATATTTAAAAGAATCATAGAAAAAAGTTTTGACAAAAGAGTTCCTAACAGTATTCCAAATATAAGTGCGAGTATTCCCATAACTATATTCTCATAAAATAACATCCTTGCTATCTGTCTTTTTCTCAATCCAAATAAAGAATATAATCCAACTTCTTTTTTACGTTTTTTAGTAAAAAATGAATTAGAATACCATATAAATATAGCTGAAAAAATAGCTAAAATAACTGCTGATGATTGAAAAGAATAAAAAACTGTTGCCGATGCAGCAGAAGCAGTCGCCACTTGCTGATTATACTGTAAAGAAACGAAAGTATAGTATATAACTATACTAAAAATCATTGAAAAGAAATACACAAAATAATTATAAAAATTCTTCTTTATATTTTTTATGGCTATGTCAAATAATGTCATTTGATTCACCGCCAATTACTGAAAGAACATCTAGAATCTTATGAAAAAACTCTTTTCTTGTACCTCCTCTTACAAGTTCTGTAAAGATCTGTCCATCTTTTATAAACAAAATTCTTTTACAATAACTTGCAGCAAAAGCATCATGCGTAACAACTAATATAGTAGATTTATTATTATTGTTTAAATCTGTAAAACATTCTAAAAGTTCAGAAGAAGATTTTGAATCTAAAGCTCCAGTAGGTTCATCTGCAAGTATAAGACTTGGATTATTTATTATAGCTCTCGCTGACGCAGTTCTTTGTTTCTGACCTCCAGAAATCTCCCAAGGATACTTATTCAATATATTATCTATACCAAGAATTTTAGAAATTCTTATTAATCTTTGATCTATTTCTTTAGGTGAAACTTTTGAAAGTGCCAAAGGTAATATTATATTTTCTTTTACAGTCATAGTATCTAATAGATTAAAGTCTTGAAATATAAAACCTAAATTATCTCTTCTAAAAGAAGTTAATTTATCTTCCTTCATATTTATTATATTTGTTCCATTAATTACTACTCTTCCAGAAGTTGGTTTATCTATAGTTGAAATTATATTCAATAAAGTAGTCTTACCAGCACCTGATGGTCCCATGATCCCTGTAAATTCACCTTCTTCTATCTCAATATTTATATCCTGTAAAGCAACATAAGAAACTCCTCTCGAGCCATATACTTTCTTTAAATTTTCTGTTTTTAATACTGTAGACATTAAATAAACACTCCCTTTTTTATTTTATTCTAATATAATTTTAATCTTTAAAAAATTTTTTAGCTATTTAACTTCATTACATAAAAAATTCAAAACTTACTTTTTTGTCACATTATTAATTATATTTAAAAAATTAAAAATATTTTACTATTTTATATTTTTTAATTTATACGACTATTTAAAAGATTTATATTTCTATTTAAAAATATTCAAAAATAAACACTTTATTACTACATTGACAAAAAATTAAAAAAAGTTTTATAATATAAATACATAATAAAAGTATTTTATAAAGTATAAAATAAAGTATAAAATAAAGGTGGTGAATCTTATGGAAGGTAAAATGAAAGTCGCTGTAATGCTTGGAATAGGTAAAATGGGATTTGAAGAACGTGATATTCCTAAAGTCAAAGACAATGAAGCTTTAATAAAACTTGAATATATCGGTGTTTGTGGTAGTGATTTACATTATTACGAAACGGGAGCTATTGGTGATTACGTAGTTAATCCACCATTTGTTCTTGGACATGAGCCTGGAGGAATTGTCGTAGAAATTGGTAAGAATGTAAAGAACTTAAAAATTGGAGATCGTGTTGCATTAGAACCTGGAAAAACCTGTGGTCATTGTGAATTTTGTAAATCAGGAAAATATAATTTATGTCCAGAAGTTCAATTCTTTGCTACTCCACCTGTTGATGGCGTATTTCAGGAATATGTTGCCCATGAAGCTGATCTATGTTTTAAATTGCCAGAAAATGTAAGTACTATGGAAGGTGCTTTAATTGAACCTTTAGCTGTTGGTTTTCATGCAGCAATACAAGGAAATGCAAAAATAGGTCAAACTGCTGTTGTTATGGGTGCTGGATGTATTGGATTAGTAACAATGATGTCATTAAAAGCTATGGGTGTGTCAAAAGTATATGTTGTAGATTTAATGGAAAAACGTCTAAAAAAAGCACTTGAATTGGGTGCAGATAGAGTTATCAACGGAAGTAATTCTAATGTTGCAGAAGAAATAGGAAAATTAACAGGAAAAAAAGGCTGTGATTTAGTAATTGAAACTACTGGTTCAGAAATAGCAGCCTCACAAGCTATAGATATCACCAAAAAAGGTGCAACAATAGTATTTGTTGGTTATAGTAAAAATGGTGAAATGACTTTACCAATGAGTATTGCCATAAATAAAGAATTAACATTTAAGACTGTATTCCGTTATCGCCATATATATCCATTAGCTATAAATGCTGTTTCTACAGGAAGAGTAAATTTAAAAGGTATAGTAACAAATACTTATAATCTCGATGAAATACAAGAAGCTATGGATTATAGTATAAGCAACAAAGCCGATATAGTAAAAACAGTTATACGAGTTTCTGAAGAAAAATAATTATTATATTTAACATTCAAAACACCTTCGGAATTATACTTCATAAAAGTTTCGAAGGTGTTTTTTAAAATATATATGTATTGGGTATAGTTTAGAACACAAATATAGGATATTATGGGGAGGATTAGATGATGAGCAAAGAAACTAACATTAAAGTACCTTTTATCAGTAAATTTGCTTATGGTATGGGAGATGTAGGATGTAATTTTAGTTGGATGTTTGTAGGAAATTTTCTCATGATATTTTATACTGATGTATTTGGAATAGATATGAAAGCTGTAGCTGGTCTTATGTTATTTTCAAGATTTTGGGATGCAATAAATGATCCAATAATAGGAAGTCTTACAGATAAAACAAATACTCGTTGGGGTAGATACAGACCTTGGCTCTTGTTTGGAGCTCCTTTAACTTCTTTAGTATTAATTTTAACCTTTTGGGCTCATCCAAATTGGCAATCAACATCAAAAATTGTATATATGGCTATAACATATTGTGTGTTAGTTTTAGGATATACCAGTGTTAATATACCTTACGGAACTCTATGTGGTGCTATGACACAGGATATTGAAGAGCGTGCAAAAATAAATACATTTCGTTCAGTCAGTGCCATGGCAGCTATTGGAATAATAAATATAATAACTGTTCCTTTGATAAACACATTCGGAAAAGGTGATGAAAAAAACGGTTATCTTCTTACGGCAATCTTATACGGTATTATATTTTCATTATGTCATATATTTTGTTTTGCCAAAACAAAAGAAGTTATAGAAATACCAAAAAAACAAAAAATTCCTTTAAAAGAACAATTAATAGCAATTAGTAAAAATAAACCTTATTTGATAGCTCTCATAGGACAATTTTTATTTGGTATAACTTTTTATGGAAGAAATGCCGATGCATTATACTATTTTACCTATGTTGAAGGTAATAAAGCATTATTTAGTATTTTTTCATTATATATCATTATTCCATCCATTATAGGTGCGGCTTGTTTTCCTATACTATTTAAAATGACTAATAATAAGGGAAGAGCAGCTTCTATATTTGCATTTTTTACGGGAATAAGTATGTTTTTAATGTATTTTTTTAATGTAAAAGATTCTCCTGTTCCATTTTATTTACTATCTTGTGTTTCACAATTCTTCTTTTCAGGTTTCAATACTGCTATTTATGCAATTGTTCCTGATTGTGTTGAATATGGTGAATGGAAAACAGGTCTCAGAAATGATGGATTTCAATATGCTTTTATATCCTTAGGTAATAAAATCGGAATGGCTGTAGGTACAGCTTTATTAGCTGCTATAATGGGAAAATATGGTTATATTGCAAATCAACCACAAAATGAAAATGTAATTTCTGTTATTAAACATTCGTTCACAACGGTTCCAGGAATTCTATGGATAATAACAGCATTAGCTTTATTTTTTTATAATTTAAATAGAACTTCTTATAATAAAATAATATATGAACTTAAAAATAAAAAAAACGAAAATTAAATTAACTTACCAGAATTAAATAAAATTATTTTGGAGGTGCTTTATGTTATACATAGGAATTGATCTTGGTACATCAGCGGTAAAACTTTTATTAATAGATGAAAAAGGAAATATACTTAAAACTGTTTCTAAAAAATATCCTTTATATATTTCAAATTCAAGTTGGTCAGAACAAAAACCAGAAGATTGGTATTTGAAAACAATTGAAGGAATTAAAGACTTAGTATCAAATTGTAAAAAAGAAGATATTTGTGGAATAAGTTTTGGTGGTCAAATGCATGGATTAGTTACTTTAGATGAAAAAGATAATATAATACGTCCTGCAATTTTATGGAATGATGGTAGATCTACACAAGAAACTGATTATTTAAATACCACAATTGGTAAAGAAAAAATATCTCAGTACACTGCAAATATTGCTTTTACAGGATTTACCGCTCCTAAAATACTTTGGATGAAAAAAAATGAACCAAAAAAATTCTCAAAGATATCTAAAATAATGCTCCCAAAAGATTATTTAGCTTATAAATTAAGTGGTAATCATTGTACAGATTATTCAGACGCTTCTGGAACTTTATTACTCGATGTAAAAAATAAATGTTGGTCAAAAGAAATGCTTAAAATATGTGATATAACAGAAGAACAATTGCCTAAAATATATGAAAGTTATGATATTGTTGGAATTCTAAAAAAAGAAATCGCAAAAGAATTAAACTTATCACCAAAAGTTAAAATAATTGCTGGTGCTGGAGACAATGCTGCAGCTGCAGTTGGAACTGGAACAGTTGGTGAAGGAATGTGTAACATATCTTTAGGTACTTCTGGAACAATTTTTATATCAAGAAAAACTTTTGAAGTTGACAAGAACAATGCTTTACATTCTTTTGCACATGCAGATGGATATTATCATCTAATGGGATGTATGCTCAGTGCAGCCTCATCAAATAAATGGTGGATGGATGAAATCTTAAAAACAAATGAATATTCAAATGAACAGATGAAGATTAAAAAACTTGGTGAAAATAATGTATTCTATTTGCCTTATTTAATGGGTGAACGTTCACCACATAATGATCCAAGAGCGAGAGCAACTTTTACAGGAATGACTATGAATACTACTCGTGAAGATATGATTCAAGCGGTTCTTGAAGGAGTAACATTTGGATTAAGAGATTCATTAGAAGTTGCAAAAAGTCTTGGTATGAAAATTCAAAGGACTAAAATTTGTGGAGGCGGTGCAAAGAGTCATTTATGGAAAAAAATTCTCTCAAATATAATGAATTTAAAATTAGATATTATAGAAAATGAAGAAGGACCTTCTTATGGTGCAGCTATTCTTGCTGCAGTTGGTTGTGGAGAATTTTCTTCTGTAGAAGAAACGAAGAATATAATAAAAATAATAGATACCGTAAACCCAAATAAAGAATTAGTAAATAAATACGAAGAAAAATATCAAAAATTTCACCAAATTTATCCTGAAATGAAAAACTTGTTTAAAATAATAACCTAATAATTTTTTTCATAAAACACCCATATATTACTCTATAAAATTAATTAGTTGCGATATAAAATTCAAAATGATATAATAAAGAAAACACTTTAATAAAGTATAGAGGTGTGTTTAATGAATAAAAATCAAATTACAAATATCGAAGTCAAAAAAAATAATCGAAATAGAATTTTCAGATATATTTGTAAAAAAGAAAAAACTTCAAACCCTGAAATTTCTTATGATTTAAAAATGAGTTTACCAACGGTAACTCAAAATACAAAAGAACTCATTGAAAAAGGCTTAATTCAAGAAGTTGGAGAACTTCAATCTACTGGTGGAAGAAGAGCAAAAGCATTATCAGTTATTTCAAACTCAAAATTAGCCATAGGTCTTGATATAACTAAAAATCATGTGGGAATTCTATTAACAAATCTTAAAGGTGAAATAATTAAATATGAACGATTTAATAATCCTTTTAAAGATGAAGATAATTACTACATTGAAATTAATAAAAAAATAAAAGATTTTTTATCTGAAATCGTTAAAAACGACAAAAATATTCTTGGTATGGGAATATCATTTCCTGGAATCATAAACTTAGAAAAAGAAATGGTCTCATATTCACATATGTTAGGTTTAAAAGCATTGCCTTTCAATTCTATAAGCAAATTCTTCTCATATCCATGTTATTTTATAAATGATGCGAATGCTGGAGCATATGCTGAAGGGATCAATAAAGAACAAAAAGATGAATTTTTCTATTTATCTTTAAGTAATACAGTAGGTGGAGCTATTTTTAATTCAAATGAATTAATTTATGGAAAAAATTATAGATCTGGAGAAGTTGGACATATGACAATTGTACCAAATGGAATTAATTGCTATTGTGGAAAATCTGGATGTTTGGATGCATACTGTTCAGCTAAACGTCTTTCAGATATAACAGATGGTAATTTAGACCTTTTCTTCAAACGATTGGAAAATAATGATAAAAATATAAAAGAAGTTTGGGATGATTATACTACATATTTATCAATAGCAATCAATAATATCAATATGATATTAGACTGTGATGTAATAATAGGTGGATATGTTGGAAGCTTTATAGAACCTCATATAGATAGTATTAAAAAAAAGGTTGCAAAAAGAAATACATTTTCAGATGACAGTTCTTTTATAAAAAATTGCAGTTATAAAGTTGCTACTGCTGCTTTAGGGGCTGCTTTAAATGTCATAGAAAAATTTATAAAACAAGTATAAAAAAGATTCCAAATTTTTTGGAATCTTTTTTATTTAAAATTATAATAATCATTTAATCTTGGAAAATGAATCATTATTTTTGTATAATTACCAAATTTAGATTCTACTGTTATTTTATGTCCAAGTTTATTCAAAAGTTTTTTAGATAAATAAAGTCCCATACCTGTAGATTTAGAATAATTCCTTCCATTATAACCTGTAAATCCTCTATCAAAAATTCGTTTAATATCTTCTTTTTTTATACCTACTCCATCATCTTCTATAATAAGTATTTTTTCAAATTCAGAATTCAAAGAATAAAATTTTATGCTTCCATTCTTATCAGTATACTTAAGAGAATTACTAACTATTTGATTTAAAACAAAATCAAGCCATTTTTTATCTGTCTTTACATCATAATCTAAATTACTAATATCAACAGAAATCTTTTTAGAAATAAATGTTTTTGCGTTTTTTTTGATTATATCTTTTATAATCTTTTCAATATTTACATCAGATATAAAATAATCCTTAGAAAAATCATCTGATTTTGAATAATAAAGAACCTGCTCTATATAATTTTCTATTCTTTCAATCTCTTCAAATATACTTTTTGATTTATCATTTACAACATCATTTTCAAGTGTAAGTTTTATTATTGAAATAGGTATTTTAATTTCATGAACCCATGTAGCTATAAACTCATCATAGTCTCTTTTCTCTTTATAAAGAGCATCATATTTTAAATAATTTAAATAATTCAAATGAGATATTAAATCATTTATAATTATTTCTTCATTTGATTGTGGTTCCGGTAAAGCTGTTATTATATCTCCAGTATACTCATCAAGTTCTTTTAACATATCAAAATATCTCTTCTTGAAAGAAAATTCTACAAGAAGATAAATAATCATCAAAATAAATGATAAAATATCTAAATACAATATATTACCTGAATGTATTCTACTATTAGGATCTAACAACATTATTAAATTAATTATTATCATTAAAACAACAAAAAAAGTTAAAAATAACTTTTTATCTTTTAAATATTCTTCAAAATTCATGATAAAATATACCCCTGCCCTTTTTTAGTTTTTATAACATCTTTTATACCATATTCTTCAAGTTTTTTTCTCAATCTATTTATATTAACAGTTAAAGTATTATCATCTACAAAACTTTCATCTTCCCATAAAACACGCATTATATCATCTCTTAAGACTATTTTATTATTATTTTTTATTAAAACATATAAAATTTTATATTCATTTTTAGTAAGTTCAATTTTTTCATCTTTATAAATTAAAATATTATCTTTCATATCTAAAACAATTCCATTATATTCAATGACATTAGTCTGAGTATCATGATATGAATAAGTTCTTCTAAGTAAAGCATTAATTTTAGCTATTAAAATTTCTGTAGATAAAGGTTTTTGAATAAAATCATCTCCTCCCATATTTATAGCCATTATTATATCCATATTTGAATTTCTTGAAGAGATAAATATCACAGGAACTTTAGATATTTCTCTTATTTTGGAACACCAATAAAAGCCATCAAATGCAGGAAGATTTATATCAAGTAATACTAGATTAGGATCATAATTTATAAATTCATTTATAATATTTGAAAAATCTTCTACCTCTTTAGTTATAAAGTTCCATTTTTCAAGATTTTGAGATAAAAGAGCACTTAATTTTTTATCATCCTCAATTATAAAAATTTTAAACATAAACTACACCTCCATATATTAAACAATACTATTATATAACAAAAATAAGTCATGAATACTCATGACTTATTCTATTGGATAATAAATATAAATAACAGAATCATCTTCATCATTCTTATAATCTTTACCATAATACTCAAAATCACCATCAGTATTGACTTTACTACAAAGACCTATTTTATCTTTATTTATGAACTCCTTATATTTTTTAATTTCTAAATAAAATTTTGTCCATAAATCAGAAATTTCATTATTTTCATTTTTTCCAAAGTATCTAAACCCTAAAACATTAAAACTTTCTAATTTCACAAATTTTGGTGACATATTCATAAAATCAAACCTCCTCATAAATTATATTAATATTATACAAAAATATACAAATTTATTCTTGATATTTTTTGCTATTATTATATTTAAAAATTTTATTTTAATAATAAATTATCTTTAAAGTATCAAAAAATTTATTGACAATATTCATTTTTTATGATATAATTGAATTATATAAATAAAAATACCGGCTTAAAAAGCCGGATTTTTTTTATTTATAATAATTTTGTGAATTTCAAGACTTAAAGAAATACAGAAAATATATTACAAATGAATTATAGTGATTGTAGATATAATATAATATGAAATGAAATAAAATAACCTACACAGCTTAAGCCGTGTAGGTTATTTTAATATAATTATATTAAAGAATTTATATTTTTACATTTAAAAATTATAATATTAATATAAAAATTTATAATAAAATAGCAATTACAATCAAGATTTAAAAATTGCAAAATGATATTATTATTATAAATGAGGTGAAAAATGAGTAAAAAAATGAATACTATAAAAAAAATTCAGGTATATATTGAAAAAAATTTAAATTCAAATATCACATTAAAAAATATTTCAGAAATTTCCGGATATTCTCCTTGGCATACAGAAAGATTATTTAAAGAAATCATAGGTAAAAATCTCTTTTGTTATATAAGAGATCTCAGACTTTCTAAAGCTGCCTTAAAACTAAGAGACAATAAAATAAAAGTTATAGACATTGCTTTTGATTTTGTCTTTGATTCTCCGGAAGGATTTACACGTGCATTTTCAAAAAAATTTGGAATTTCTCCTAAAAAATACAGTAAAAAACCTGAACCTATTGAACTCTTTATCCCTTATTTAGCTTATGAAAAAAAATCTAAAAATAAAGGAGAGATTAATATGGAAAAAGACGTAAAAGCTATTTTTGTACAGATTATTGAAAGACCTGAAAGAAAAGCTTTAATATTAAGAGGAAAAAAAGCAAAAAAATATTTTGAATACTGTGAAGAAGTTGGATGTGATGTATGGGGTGTACTCACAAGTGTAAAAGAAGCTTTATACGAACCTATTGGAATGTGGCTTCCTGACAATATGATAAAAGAAGGAACTTCAAAGTATGTTCAAGGAGTTGAAGTTCCTTTGAATTATAATAATAAAATACCAGAAGGTTATGAACTCATAACTCTAAAACCCTGCAAAATGATGGTTTTTCAAGGAGAACCATATGAAGATGAAAATTTCAATGAAGCTGTATCTGAAGTAATGGAAAAAATAGATAAATTTGATCCAGAAATATACGGATACAAATGGAATTATGAATCAGATCCTTCATTTCAACTCGCACCAATGGGATATCGTGGCTATATTGAAGCAAGACCTGTAAAAGAAAAAAATAAATCTTAAAAAACAAAAAAGATCTCTTTTTAATTCATTTATAAAGAGGTCTTTTTCAATATATTTAAAATAATATTAATCTCAAACATGATCAATACTTGATGATATTAAATTAAATTAAGTTATAATATAATTAATAACTATGAAAAGAGGGATTAAAAATGGAAAAAAACAACTATATGCAGTCCATAATGAACATATATTCAAAATTAAAAGGGGCTGAAAAAAGAGTTGCAGACTATATACTAAAAAATCCTTTTGAAATAATTCATATGACCATAACTGAACTCTCTGAAAAATGCAAATGTGGCGAAGCTACGGTATTCAGGCTCAGTAAAAAACTTGGTTATACAGGATTTCAACAATTAAAAATCAGCATAGCAAGTGAAAATGTTGAACCAATAAAAAATGTACATTGGGAAATAAAAAAAGATGATGATATAACTATAATAAAACAAAAAGTATTTAATTCAACAATAAACTCATTGAAAGAAACTTTAAATCTAAATGATTCTAAAAATTTAAATGAAGCTATAAAAATACTTTCTGAATCTAATAAAAAAGTATTCTATGGTATGGGAGGTTCATCTGCTATAGCTCTCGATGCCTATCATAAATTTTTAAAAATAGACAAAGATTGCATATATCATTCCGATTCTCATTTTCAAGCAATGCTAAGTGCATCTTTAAATGAAAAAGATTGTATTTTAGCGATTTCAAATACAGGAAGTAATAAAGAATTAATAGAAAACCTAAAAATTGCAAAAGAAAATAATACAAAAATAATATCAATTACTTCAAATATAAAATCCCCAATTGCAAAGGTCTCAGATATAATATTAATCGCTTATGGTAAAGAAAATGATTTCAAAAGCGAAGCTTCAGAATCAAGAATAAGTGCTTTGACCCTTATAGACACTATTTTTGTTGGAAGTTGCCTTAAGAAAAAAGATGATTATTTTTGTAATTTAGAAAAAATAAGAAACTCAATATCAAAAAAAAGATTTTAAAAAATGACTTTACAAAGTCATTTTTTTATTACTAATAAACTACAAAAATATATCTTTAATTTCTTTTATTAAATTTAATCTATTTATTAAATCACAAACGTTTAATTAATATTTTTGTAACCAAAAAAGATTACAAAGGAAATATTTTGTACTTATAATATGTTTTGTACACGTAAAAATATATTATATAGGGGGTAATTCTATGAAAAAAAGTATTTTTGTAATATTAGTTTTAACTTTGGGGATTTTATTTGTTAGTTGTACAAAACCAGCAGAATCTGAAAGTTCAGCTGCTGAAAAACAGTTTAACAATGTTATAAAAGATTTACAAAATAAATTACCTGGTTCAGAATTCTGTGACAAATATGTTTATATGGAAAATTTAACTGAAGAAGAAAAAAATACTGGCAAAAACGAACTTTCCCTTATATTGGGTTTTCTATACAGTACTTCAGATATAAAAAGTTATAAAGTTGAAAATATAAAAATATCTTCTAAACCAGCTGATGCTCCTGCAAAAATAGAAAAAATAGCTACTGCAAACATTACAATAACTTTAGAAAGTAAAACTGATCCCGTGGAAACCGAAACTGAAACTTCAGAAGAAAATTTAATTTATATTAATGGAAAATGGTATGGAGTATACTTATACAAAGAAGGAACTGAAGTAAAATCTTATCCAGAAATGTCATAAAAATAAAAAAAAAGAGACAATCATTTCGATTGTCTCTCATTTTTTTATTATCCAACTATTTTTTTTACTAAAATAGACTTCCAAATTTTTTCCTATAACGGGAAGTTCTTTCTCAATTATATTATATTCATTTACATGTAAAAGTTTTCCATTTTTAAGTCTTATATCCAATTCTATATTTGAACCTAAAAAAACATATTTATCTATTATACCTGAAATATAATTTTCTCTATTTTCTTTTTTTGTATTTATCCCTTCTGGTCTCAAAACTATATAAACTTCATCATCTTTTTTCAATTCTTTATCAGAATAACCTATAAATTCTTCATTGAGTTCTTTATTAAAAACTTTAATATAATCCTCACCTATATAGCTTATTTTACCTTCCAAAAAATTTACATTTCCTATAAAATCCGCAACAAATTTATTTTGAGGTTTAGAATATATTTCATATGGAGAACCAATTTGCATTATTTTTCCTTTATCCATTATAACTATCAAATCTGATATACTCATAGCTTCTATCTGATCATGAGTCACATATATACTTGTTATATTCAATTCTTTTTGTATTCTTCTTATTTCAAGTCTCATACTTTCTCTAAGTTTCGCATCAAGATTTGAAAGAGGTTCATCAAATAATAAAACTTTAGGCTCCATAACTAAAGATCTTGCGAGAGCTACTCTTTGTTGTTGACCACCCGAAATTTGATCTGGTCTTCTTTTTTCCATACCACTTAACCCAGTTAATTCTATTATTTTATCAGCTTTTTCTTTTATTCTTTTTTTACTAAATTTCTTTAGTTTTAATCCAAATTCTATGTTCTCTCTAACATTCATATGAGGAAATAATGCATAACTTTGAAACATCATAGATATATCTCTTTTATTTGGTGGATCATTTGTTATATCTTTTTCATCCAATATTATATTTCCAGCTGAAGGATTTTCAAATCCAGATACCATTCTTAATGTAGTTGTTTTACCACAACCAGATGGGCCAAGAAATGTAACAAGTTGTCCCTCTTTTATATCAAGATTAAAATTATCAACAGCTATATTTTCTACTCCATCACTTTTAAAAATTTTTTTTAAATTTTTCAAATTTAATGACATAAACTCACCTCTGACTATTATTTACGAGTGATATTTTATTTTTTAAAAATAATTTTAATATTCCCATAAATACAAATATTATTATTATCAAAATTACAGAAAAAGCACATGCTTCTGAAAGTCTTCCAGAATCACTCTGAGAAAGAATTTGCACAGTCATAAGATTCCAATTTGCTGAGACTAAAAATATAGCCGCACTTATGGCTGTCATAGATCTAACAAAAGAATAAACCATCGCTGAAAAAAAAGCAGGAATTATTAGAGGTAAAGTTATTTTAGAAAAAACAGTTTTATCATCTGCCCCTAAAGTATATGCCGCTTCTTCAATTGCAGGATCAACTTGACCTAAAAGAGCCATTCCAGATTGAATTCCAACAGGAACATATCTAAAAACAAAGTTTATTACAAGTATTATAAAAGTTCCAGTCAATAATATTGGTTTTGAGTTAAAGGCCAATATATAGCCTATACCTATTACAGTACCTGGAACTGCAAAATTCAATAATGATGTAAATTCCATAGTTCTTTTTAAAGGAAATGTTTTTCTGACTATTAAAAAAGCGATTATCATACCGAGCAATGCCGATATAGGTGTAGATGTAAGAGCTATTATCAATGTATCTATTATAGATTGTCCACCAACATCAAAAACATATTTAAAATTATCAAATGTAAATTGATTATTCATTCCCCAAACTTTTGTAAATGCTCCCCAAAAAATAGTTACATATATTAAAAGTATAAAAAGAGAAATTATAACTATAATTGTAAATAATACCCATTTTGTTATAGGACCAACACTTTTTATAGTTGAAGTATTTGGTTTTCCAGTAACTGTTATGTATTTTTTCTTTCCTATCCAATATTTTTGAACTACAAAAGCTATTATGGAAGGAATTAAAAGCCATACAGCTAATGCTGCTCCAGTCTTCAAATCAAACATTCCCGTTATTTGAAGATAGGCTTGAACAGATAACACGGGAAATCTTGAACCTGCAAGTATTAATGGATTTCCAAAATCAGCCAACGATTCTATAAAGAGTATTAACATAGTACTTGCTATTCCAGGAACTGATAGAGGAAGAATTACCTTAAAAAATACTTGTTTTCTATTGGCTTTTAAATTAAAAGCTGCATCTTCAAGAGTTGGAGAAATAGTAGATATCACCCCATCAAGAGTTATAAAAGCAACGGGGAAAAATGAAACTATTTGAGCTATCATAAGTCCCCATAACCCATAAACTGGAAAATTTCTTATACCAAAAATTTTTGCTGTTATAAGGCCATTAAATCCGAATAACATTATTATTGCTAAAGCTCCAATAAATGGTGGAAAAACCATTGGTATAACTGCTATAGTTTTAAAAAGCTTTTTAAATGGTATATCTGTTCTATTCAAAGTATAAGCAAATAAAAATCCTAATATCGTACCTATAATAGCTGTTAGAGAAGCTATTAATATTGAATTAAAAAATCCTTTTTTCATATAATTGTTTCCAAATACATCTTTATAAATTTCTAAAGATATATTACCCTCTGAATTTGTAAAACTAACTTGTAAAACTCTAATCAATGGATAAATAATAAAAAGTGCTATTAAACTAAATATAATAATTATTAATATCATTATTATGGGATTTTTGAAAAGTTTTTTTGCTTTATTTTTATTTTCTTCACTGAACATATAAAACCTCCTAAATAAAACGAAAGGGGGATTTTTCCCCCTTAAATAATTATTTTACAGGAAGAACTTCATTTACCCAATCATCTATTATTCTCTTTTTATTTTCTGCTGCCCATTTTTCATCTACACTTATCAACTTTATTGTTGATAATGGTTGTAAAGTTCCAAAATCAACATCTTTTCTAACTGGATAAAAATATGTTTTTTCATCGACTATCGCTTGTTGACCTTGTTTTGACAATATCCAATCAACAAGTTTTTTTGATTCATCAATATTCTTTGTTCCTTTAACTATTGAAAGACAAGCTGACTCATAAGGAACTCCTTTTGCAGGAAATACTACATCAACTGGATATCCTTGTTCTTTAAATTGGAAAAAGGCAGGAGTGAATTGAATACCTATACCGGCCTGACCAACACCTACTGTTTTAGATGGACCTGTTCCTGATTGTGTATATGATTGAACATTAGGAGCTATTTGTTTTAAATATTCCATAGCACCTTTTTCTCCATATATACTTATAAGACCTGTTATTAAAGAATAAGCAGTTCCAGATGATTGTGGATTAGGATACTGTATCATATTTTGATATTCTGATTTTGATAAATCTTCCCATGTTTTAGGTATATCTGCTTTTATCTGTTCCATAACACTCAAATTTACTCCTATTCCTATTGGATTCATATAAAAAGCATGATAATATCCTTCTTTATCATAAAAAGTACTTTCTATAGCTTGAAATTGAGATTTATAAGATATTGTCAAGTCTCTTTCTTTTGCTATTATATGATTTGACATTGGAGCCCCAAACCATATATCTGCTTGTGGATTATTTTTTTCTGCTTCAAGTCTTGCTAAAGCTGGTCCTGATGATAAAAATATATACTTTACTTTTATACCAGTATCTTTAGAAAACTTTGTAAGTATTTTTCTTGCATTAGCTTCATCAACACTCGTATAAACTATTAATTCACCAAAAAACATAATTCCAACAAGAATAAAAGTTAAAACTGATAATAATTTTTTCATACTATCCCTCCCTATTTTTAAATAAATTCATATATATTTTATAGTAGAAAAAACATATAATATTTTCTAAAAAGTATTAAAATTGTATCAAAATACAAAAATGTAATTTCAAATTAATAAAAAAGAAGTATAACAAAATAAAAAAGATATTATTTCTTTTAAACAGAAATAATATCTTCTATTTGCATTTAATCAATTTCAATAATGGATTTTTCATAATATTTCATGAGATTACTCTTAAAATTTATTATAAAAGTATTCTTTTCATTTCCATAATAAAGATCTTCAATCTTTAAATCTTCATCTAGAATAAAATTTTTATACTCTTCATTCAAAAATATAAATTTTCCTTTTATAGCATTTTCACCAATTTTACTTATAGTACTTTCTGTATAATATGGAAGTTTTTTTATTTTATTCCATGAGTTTATTATAAACTCTGAATCAACTATATCTATTCTTTTATCATTATACTTAAAAGATATTTTATAAGGTATTTGTTCAAAAATCATATTACTCTCAAAATTTTTTTCTGTATTTTTGGGAAAATATGGTTTATTATACCAATTTGATATACCCTTTGACCCTAAATATACTATAAAAAAAACTATTAAAATATAAATTATCAAAAATATATAATTTTTTATATTTTTCATATTGATTCACTACTTTCAAACTTTAGAATTACTTTTGTATATTCATTTTCAACACTCTCAATTTTTATATCTCCATTTTGTTTTTTCATTATATCTTTCACAATACTCAAACCAAGTCCTGTACTTTTTATTTCTTTAGACCCTGAATAAAATGGCTCAAAAATTTTATCTATATTCTTTTCATCTATACCTTTACCATTATCTTTTATCTCAATTATCTTATATTCTCTATCAATTAAAATTCTGAACTCCAAAGTACTACAATTACTATGTTTAATGGAATTATCTATTATATTTAAAAAACATTCATAAGTTTTTTCATAATCGCATCTAACAATCGTATCCTCAAATTGTTTGATTATATTTATAGAAAATTTTTCTATTCTTGGTCTTAAAGTGTTTAAAGCATCTTCCAGTATTTTTTTTATGCTATGATTTTTTAACACTACATGTATAGAATTTTTATTCAATTTTGAAATATAAAGCATTTCTTCTACTAGAATTAAAAGTCTTTTTCCCTGATTATTTATATACTCCAAAGATTTTTCTATATCTTTTGAATCTTTTAATTTTGGTAAAATTTCTGAATATCCTATTATAGATGTTAATGGTGTTTTTAATTCATGGGCAATATTATCTACAAATCTTTTTTGTTTATCTTTTTCATCTTTTAGATTTCTTATATATTTATTTATATTTTCAGACATTTTATTAAATGAATTTGTTAACTCTTCTATTTCATCTCCAGTATTTATATTTATTGTAGAGTTAAAGTCTCCTTCTGAAATTTTTTCTGCCTCATCTTTTAATTTTTTTAATGGATTTAATATTTTAAAAGAATAAATATAACTCATAAAAAATACCGCTATAAAAGACAAAATACCAGTTATTATAAATATTAAATTATTTTTAGCAATTATTTCAAATTCACTTATTAATGGATAAATATATCTTATACAGCCTATTACTTCATTATCATAAAAAATTGGTGCTGAGAAAAATAATAATTTTATTCCATCATCATTTTTTATTATATAAGTTTTTTTACCATTTACAGCATAGTGAACATCCTGATAAACATAATATTTTTTATTCGGTAAAGTTTGACTCATCATTTCTTTTCTATTATTATATATTTCAATCTGTATATCAAGTTTTGAATGCATATATTCGCTTATAATAGGACTTTTTTCTTTTAAATAATCATAAATATTTAATCCATCAAAACCCTTTATCGTTTCGTCTATATAATACTTATATTCATCAACTCTTTTATCAACAAATTCAACAGACTTATTAAGTATACTTTCATAAAGTACATTCATCATAACAAAATATATTATCAAAAAAACTATCAAAAATATCATAATATTTTGTATTATGAGTTTAAATCTAAGATTTAAAGTCATTTTACACCTCAAATTTATATCCTATTCCATAAAGACTTATTATCTTTTCTCCATAAATCCCCATCTTTTTTCTAACTCTTTGAATCAACATATCTACAGCTCTCGTATCAACTGGTATTTCATATCCCCATATTTTTTCGAGTAAAACTTCTCTTGAAAATACTCTATTGGGATTATTCGCAAATAAATTTAAAATTTCAAACTCTTTTTTTGTAAAATAAATTTCTTTTTTATCTATGAGTATAATCCTTTTAGAAATATCTATTTCAAGATAATTTGGCAATATATTCGCTTCTTTTTCTTTTTTCATTCTCTTCTCTATAGCCTTTATTCTAAGTATTAATTCACGACTATCAAAAGGTTTTGTTATATAGTCATCAGCACCTAAATGCAATCCTATTAATTTATCATTTATTTGATTTTTTGCAGTCAACATTATTATGGGAGTATCTTTATCTATGCTTCTTATTTCTTTTAAAATAGAAAAACCATCTGTATCGGGTAACATTATATCAAGTATCAAGAAATCTGGTCTTTCAGATTCAAAAATTTCAATTCCTTTCTTTCCATTATCAGCAACTAAAACATTATAATCTTCAAGCATCAAATTCATTCTTATCAAATCTAATATACTTTCTTCATCATCTATAACAAGAATTTTCATAATTTCACCTTCTATTTAATTCATTCTATTCATTTGTTCCTTTACTCTAAATTTAGTTATATCTTCTATTAGATCATAAGGAATTGGTTTACCATATGAAAACTTTATAGTTCCTTTAGATGTTTTAAACCCCTCTAATTTATCTTTAAAGTATTCAACTGCTTCAGGACCTGGATATATACCCAAATGTTTTTGATTAGCTGCAAAATGTATCAAATTACCTTGAAGATAAAAAGTAGGTATACCATAACTTATTTTTTCAATACTTTCTGGAGCTGCTCTTTTTATAGTATTCCTAACTTTTTGAAGTATAGCTTGTATCTCCCGCGGATATTGATTTATATATTCCTCAACAGTTTTAAACATTAAATCCCCCTCCTTTTTACAAATTCCTTTATTTAATAATATCATAAAAAATTAACTCTTATAATTATTGAATATTATTTAATTAAATGATATTATATATAATAAGATTATTAAATTCATTAATAATCCAAATCATACAAAAAGGAAGGGTTTTATGTCAAAAAACTTTAGTACAATGGAACCGGTATTATTGTTGGAGGTTTAACAACAATAATAAACCTCCAACATTTATTCTAAAAAATCATATTAGATAAATTGGAGGAAAAATAAAAATGAAAATAAATATTAGAAAAGAAACAATTAAAGATTATAAAAAAGTTGAAACTGTTGCAAGAGAAGCATTTTGGAACTTATACTTTCCAGGTTGTTGTGAGCATTATATAATACATAAAATGAGAAATCATCCCGATTTTATAGAAGATCTTTCTTTTATAATAGAAGTTGATGATGAAATCATTGGTGGAATTTTTTTTGCCAAAGCAAAAATTATATCAAATAATAAAGAATATGATGCTATTAATTTTGGTCCTGTATTCATACACCCAAAATATCATAGGATGGGTATTGGTAGAAAATTAATAACTCATTCTATTGAATTAGCTAAAAAAATGGGACATCGTGCTATTTTAATTTTAGGAAATCCCAAACATTATGAAACTTATGGGTTCTTAGGTGGAAAACATTATAATATTTCAATGCCTGATGGAAAGTTTTATAAAGGTTTATTAGTTCTACCTCTATATGAAAATGCTCTCAAAAATATTTCTGGATATGTTTCATTTTCAGAGGTATTCGAAATAAATGATGATGAAGTTGATTCTTTTGATAAAAACTTTGATTATAAAGAAAAAAAATATCAAGAAAGTCAAAAAGAATTTGAAAAGACAAGTACTATGCTCGATGATTGATCAAACTTTAATCAATTAAATTTTTATAATAAAAAATAAACGGATGCATGACTATTGTTTTTTAATAAGTCATGCATCTTTTTTATCATTTATTTTCAATTATAGAATGTCCACCAAATTCATTTCTTAAAGAGGCTATTAATTTTCCAGAATATGTATCTTCTTGTTTAGATCTATGCCTAACCATAACAGATGCTGTAATAACTGGTGCTGGTATTCCCATTTCTAAAGCTGTTTGAGCTGTCCAAAGTCCTTCACCATTTGCATCTATCACACCTTTTATTGTATCTAAATTCTTATCTTTATTAAACACATTTTTTGTCAATTCCATAAGCCAACCTCTTATAACAGAACCATGATTCCAAAGATCTGCAAGAGATTCCATATCATAATCAAAATCACTTTTTTCAAGTATTTCAAATCCTTCTCCAATGGCTTGAAGCATTCCATATTCTATACCATTATGTATCATTTTCGAAAAATGACCGCTACCAGATTTTCCAGTATATAAATAACCATTTTCAATAGATATATCTTTAAAAATTCTTTCAACCTTTTTAAACGTTGATTCTTTTCCTCCGATCATGGCACAAATTCCATTTAAAGCTCCATCTTGTCCACCGCTTATTCCAGCATCTAAGTAATCAATATCTATATTTTGAAAATTTTCAAATCTTCTCATAGAATCTTTATAATTAGAATTCCCAGCTTCTATTATTATATCTTTTTTATCGAGATAATTTTTTAATTCATTTAATACATCTTCCGTTGGATTTCCAGAAGGAACCATTATCCATAAAATTCTATTTTCTTTAAGTTTTTTGCATAAATTTTTTAAAGATATGCAACCTATAGCCCCTACTTTTTCTGACATTCTTATTCTTTGAGAATCTTTGTCAAATGTATAAACTTCATAACCTTTGTTTATCATATTTTTTGTTAGATTTAGTCCCATTTTTCCAAGACCGACAAGACCTATTTTCATATTTTTCCTCCTATTTCATCAAATAAATATATCTAATATCAAAGCAACACTCAAACCAACTAAACCTATTATAGTTTCCATAACAGTCCATGATCTCAATGTATCTTTTTCATTTATACCAAAATATCTATTAACAAGCCAAAATCCACTATCATTAACATGAGATAGAGCAGTTGATCCAGAAGCTATCGCAATAACTATTAAAGCTGGCTCTACACTAAAATTTGAAAGCATAGGTGCAACAATTCCACCTGCAGTCATCATAGCAACAGTAGCAGATCCTGCAGCTACTCTAACTATTAAAGCTATTATAAATGCCAATAAAATGGGACTCAAATTCAAAGAAGATACTGATTGGGCTAATACATCACCAACTCCACTATCTATGAGAATCTGTTTAAAGACTCCTCCAGCTCCAGTTATTAATATAATAAGACCTGAAGAATTTAAAGCTGATGTTGAAACCTTATTTATATCTTCTTTTGATAATCCTCTAAACCGCCCCAGAACTATAAAAGAAAGGATTGTAGCCACTGTAAGTGCTGTAAATGGATGACCTATGAATTTCAACAATTTTGCAAAAAATGTATTAGGATCTAAAAATGTACTTGAAATAGTATTTAAAACTATCAATACTAAAGGTATTAATATTAAAGGTATTAATATTAAAGAAAAAATAGTAGAAAAACTCGGTAAATCTTTTTCATCTATTTCTTTTTCAATACCTTCCATCATATAATCTGGAACACCAACATTTATTTTTTTACCTATATACTTACCAAAAACAGGTCCAGCAAGTATCGCAGAAGGAATTCCAGCAATTATACCAAATAATATCACCTTACCAAGATCGGCATTCACAAGTTGTGCTACCGCAACTGGACCTGGTGTTGGTGGAACAAAAGCATGAGTAACTGCTAATCCTGCAAGTAAAGGTATTCCATAATGAAGTACAGATTTTTTAGTCTCTCTTGCCAAAGAATAAACAATAGGCACTATCAATATAAATCCTACATCAAAAAACACCGGTATTGCAACAATAAATCCAGTCAATGCAAGTGCATAACTTGCCTTTTCTTTTCCAAATTTATTTATGAGTGTTCTTGCTAGTCTCTGTGTCCCGCCAGAAACTTCAAGCATTTTACCAAACATAGATCCAAGACCAACAACCACAGCTATAAATCCAAGTGTTCCACCCATACCATTTGTCATAGAAGTTATGACTTTATCAAGAGGCATTCCAGAAAATATACCGACTCCCATACTAACAATTAACAAAGAAATAAAAGCTTGAACTTTAAGTTTTATAACCATGAATAAAAGAACAATAACTCCAACGACCATAACAATCCCCAAATAAGCTGCCATAGACATCAATATCCCCCCATATTCTCTATATTTTTTTATTAAATTTATAAAGTAAGTTTATACCTTCTTTATATAATTCAAATCTCTTTTTATAAAATTCATGTTTTTCTGAATTAAAACAATATTTTTTTATCTCAGATATATCAAAAGAAAAATCATTTAAATCTTTTATTTCTCCAACAGCCTTTTTACCAAGAATAATTGCTCCTAAAGCAGAACTTTCATGTGTTTCATACAGATTTAATTCTATTCCAGATATATCAGAAAAAGTTTTTATCCATTCTTCACTTTGAAAAATACCACCATTTAAATTTATCTTTTTTATACCATTAGATAATGAACTAATAGAATTTAAAACATCTTTTATACTAAAACATATTCCCTCTACACAAGCTTTTAAAAAATGATCTTTAGTATGATTGTTTTTTATACCAAGAAAAGATCCTTTAAGTGATGAATCCCAATAAGGTGCTCTTTCTCCAAATATAAAAGGTATAAAAATTAAGCCATCAGAACCTTCTTTCACAGATTTTAAACGATTATCGAGATCTTTATAATCTTTATCATCTGAAAATAATTTTTGAATTATCCATTCATAAGCTATTCCACCGTTATTAATAGCTCCGCCTATAATATATAAATTTTCATCTAAATAATAACAAAATGTTTTCCCCTGTTCATCAGTATAAGCTTGATCACAAGAAGTTCTTATAGCTCCACTTGTTCCTATGGTAACTGATGCAACATTTTTATTTATCGAATTAGAGCCTAAATTAGCTAAACATCCATCACTTGCACCCACTATAAAATCAACATTTTTAATATTTTCAAGTTCTTTATAATCAGAATTTATTCCTTTCAATATATGAGTAGTTGGAACAACCTCAGATAAATTAGATTTATCTATACCTATTTCATTAATTATTTCTTCAGACCATTTCAAAGTTCTTATATCAAATAACCCAGTTGCAGATGCTATAGAATAATCTGTTATATATTTTCCAAATAATTTAAAAAATATATAATCTTTTATAGAAATAAATTTTTTAGTTTTCATAAATAAATTTTTTTTATTTCTTTTAAACCATAAAATTTTATAAAAAGGTGACATTGGATGTGCTGGCGTTCCTGAAATAGCATAAAATTTATGAGCCTTATAATTAGTTTTATACTCATCTGTTATACTTTCACTTCTGCGATCAGCCCAAATTATACAATTAGAAATAACTTCATCATTATCATCAATCAGTATTAAACTATGCATCATGGCACTAAATGAAATAAATTTTAAATTTTTTTCATTTAAATCATATTTTTCTTTTAAATTTTTAATAACATTCAATACCCCATAAAATATTGTTTCTGGATCTTGTTCTTGAAATCTATCATCTTTATTTTTTATTATTTTGTATCCAAAACTTTTAATATCTATTAAATTATTCTTTTCATCAAATAAAACAGCTTTTGTATTCGTCGTTCCTATATCCACTCCCATATAATACATAATATTTTACATCTCCTTTTGAAAATAATTTCTATTTTAATTATAAAAAACATAAAATAACATAAAAAACGAAAATAATTTTCATATTTTTATTTTATAATGATATTTTAATAAAGTAAAGTTCCATATAAAATGATTAAATAGATTTATTTATAAATAATTTATTTTTTTAAAGATTATTATCAATAAATTGGACTTTTTAAAGATTTTATATTTTATAAAACACTTAATGTAATTTTTTGAATTCAAATCGTTACATAAACCATTTGACTTTTTGTTTCAAAACATATATAATTTTAATGTAATATTTAAAAACTGATATTTGTAAATGACATCTCAGTTTATTTTGGAGGTACTATCTTGAAAGGTACAGTTAAATGGTTTGATTCAAAAAAAGGTTATGGTTTCATTACTACAGAAAACGGAGACGATGTATTCGTACATTTCTCAGCAATTACAATGGATGGTTTTAAGAACTTAGAAGAAAATCAAAAAGTTGAATTCGATGTAGTTGACGGAGCAAAAGGTCCTCAGACTGCTAACGTTAGATTAGTTTAACCATAATTACCCATTAGGGTTTCAACGAAAATGAGAGTCGTTTAAAACGACTCTCATTTTGTTTTTATATTTTAAATAATTTAATTTTTTGAATCAAATCTTCAGATATTTTAATGAGATTTTCAGAGTTAGAATTAACACTTTCAGCAGTT
>NZ_QGGI01000020.1 GCF_003148465.1 Oceanotoga teriensis | reverse complement strand
ATATTTTTTATTAAAAGCTTTTTCTAAGCTTTTTCTTTTGCTATCTTTTTTTCTTTCTTCCCTTCTCTTTTTTCTCTTTTTTATCGCTTTTTATTTCTTTTTTTTCTTGTTTTTATTTTTGTTGCTTTTCATTTACTTGTTTTTTATTTCATATCCCTTTTTTATTGCTCTATTTTTCAAGTCACTATAGAATAAAAAAAGTCCGTCTCTTTAAAACATTCATTAAAAATTATAACTCTTAAATATACTTTTGTATACCATGATTAAGAGTTAATAAAAAGGTATACTCATAAATACTCAATTTTAAAATAAAAAATCTATAATAATCTCATAGAAACTTATTAATACTTTTTATTTCTTTTCACATTAATATATACAAATAATTTTAATCTCATATAAAATTAAAAAAAAATATTTTTGTTAAGAAATGTTAATAAAATAAAAAAATAAACATAAAATATTCAGTTAATGTTTAGGAACATTATAATTAATAAAAACTTACAAAATCAAAAAAAAAATGATATAATATAAAATAGAAAGTTTAAAACCTTAATTATAGCTTATTATTAGCAGTTCATATGATATATTAATTTTTTATAAATAATCAGTCAAAATATTGTAAAGTAATGATTTAAAATAAATTTTATGATAAAATAATTTTAGCTTGGACTTATTCATTTTATTTTTTATAAACTATTTATAATAACATGGGATGTGTACAAATGAAAAGATTGGTAAAGATACTCGATTTTATTTTGTTTTTTATTTTCAACTTAATAATTGGATTAAACCCGCTCACTTCACTTATAATATCTTCAATATTTCTCATAGGAATATATGCGTTCAGAACTTATGACACCGAAACTATGAATAGCTTAAATGAAACAATAATAAGAGTAATTGCCGGTAATTTTGTATCTATTATCGGTATTACTCTATTTCATTCTATATTGGGATATTCTATTTCAAAAGTATTTTTATATAATTTTATATTCAACATAATATTGATTCCAACAATACATAAAATAGAATATATGATATATATAAAAAAAGCACCAGAAAAAAGATATCTTGTAATAGGACGAAAGAATGAAATAGGTCATATACTCGATGAAATAAGCAAAAAAACTCATGGTAAGTATAAGTTTGTGAAATATATAAACCCCTCATCTGAAAAATTGATAGAGATTCTTACAGATGAATTTGATTTTGAAAATAATAGAATATTGAATACAATATCTACTAATAAATTGAATTCCATAGTTGTTACAGATCCAAAACTTGAAAATTTAGTTTTTGACAATATAAAAGAATTAAAAAGAAGAGGAATAAAAATAGAATATCTTCCTAATATGGCTGAAAAACATTTAAAAAGAATACCTCTTGAAGTGTTTGATAGATTTAATGAGTATTATAGAGTTACTTTTGAAAATGTCAGAGAAACTCCAACCAAAAGAATATTGGATATACTAATATCTTCTGTTGCTTTGGTGATACTTTCACCATTTATGCTTATAATAGCTCTTATGATATTTTTTGAAGATAAATTACCTATTATTTTCACTCAAGAAAGAGTTGGCTTGCATGAGGAATCATTCAAAATGCATAAATTTAGAAGTATGAAAAATAGAAAAAATGAAGAAGCAAAATTTGCAACTGATGAACAAGATAGAGTTCTTAAAATAGGTAAAATTATTAGACCTATAAGATTGGATGAAACATTACAATTTTATGACATACTTCGTGGAGCTATGTCTTTTGTTGGACCAAGACCAGAACAAGTAAAATTTGTAGAAGAATATAATGAAATGTTGCCACAGTATTATGCAAGACATAAATTAAAAACTGGTTTAACAGGATGGGCTCAGATAATGTATCAGTACTCTGCTACATTAGAACAGACTAAAGTTAAACTTAGTTATGATCTATATTATGTAAAAAATAGAAATATACTATTAGATCTTCAAATAATATTAAAGACATTCGAAGCGGTTGTTTGGAAGAGAGGAGCAGTATAGTTGAAAAAAGCTTTAACAGTTAATAAAATGTATAGACCAGAAATTGGTGGAGTTGAAATAGTAGCAGAATCTATTGCAAAACTACTAAAGAAAAATAATTATGAATCAAAAGTGCTAACTTATAATAATATAAATAAACTTAGAAATGATATTATTGATGAAATTGAAGTACAAAGACTTCCAACTATATTTCAAAAAGGTCCTGTAAGATGGTCTAATAAATATAAAAAAAGTATTAAAAAAGAATCAGTTAATAGTGATATAATAATTTTTCATTTCCCTTCTTTTCAGCCTGAAATAGATTTATTATTTAGAAACAAATATAGAAATGCAAAAAAAATTTGTTTTTATCATGCTGATATAGTTGGTAGAGGTTTTATAGGTAATATATATAATCAAATAATTACACATAATTTTTTAAAGAAAATGGATAAAATAATAGTTACATCACCAAATATGAAAATTAGTTCGAAATATTTAGAAAAATTTCAAGATAAAATAGAAGTCATTCCATTATTTGTGGATACAGATCATTTTTATTATAGAGAAAAAAATAAAAGAGAATTTTTAATAAATGAACTAAAAAATAAAAAAGAAAAAATTATAATATATATTGGAAGACTAGGTAGGTATAAAGGTTTAGATTATTTAATAGAATCCTTTAAAGAATTAGACAAAAAAAATGGACTTGTTATAATAGGTAAAGGACCAAAAGAAGAAGAATTAAAAGCAAAAGTTAATGAATTAAATTTAGAAAATGAAATTTTATTTTTAGATCATGTAACTTACAAAGAATTACCTGAATACTATTCAGCTGCTGATTTATTTGTTTTACCTTCTATTGATAGAGGAGAAGCATTTGGACTTGTTGTTACAGAAGCAATGGCCTGTGGAGTTCCTGTTATTACTACTGAATTAGGAACTGGAACTAGTTTTCATAATTTTGATGGTATTACTGGAAAAGTAATAGAGCCCAAAAATTCAATGTATTTAACAAAAGCTATAGAAGAAATATTGAATAATCCAAAAAAATATAAAAAAGAAAATATTATAAATAGAGCAAAAGATTTTTCTTTTGAAAAATTTGAAAAAAATGTTGAAGAAAAAATTATTGGTGTGATTAAAAAATGAAAAAAATATTAATTGACTGTAGAATGTATGGTATGTCAGGAATTGGAAGATATACTGAAAATTTAATAAGACAAATAATAAATGAAGAAAAAGTACCTTTTGAAATATCTCTTGTTTCTTATAATAATAATCTTGATAAATTTAAAAACTATAAAAATATAAAAGAAATTATAAATATTAATATAAAACCTTTATCAATAAAAGAAATATTTATAGGTACTTTATTTTTCAAAAAGATGTCAAAAAAATATGATTTGATACATTTTACTCATACAAATATACCTTTTATTGTACCAAAAAAATCCATAATAACAATTCACGATCTAATTCCAATCATTTTGAAAAAATATTTTAATAAATTAAAATCTTTATGGTTATATTTTATCTTAAACTGGAATAAAAATAATTTTAAAAAAATAATAAGTGTTTCTAAATCGACAAAACAAGATTTAATTAATGTTTTTAAGATTCATAATGAAAATATTGAAATTATATATGAAAAAATTATGCTAGATTATAATTATTCAACAGAAAGAAAAATAGAAAAATATTTTTTATATGTGGGGAATAGAAAAAAACATAAAAATTTAACTACAACGATTAGAGTTCTAGATGATATATTTGATATTTATCCAAATTACAAATTTTATATTGTAGGTAGAAAATTTGAAGAATATGATTATATTGATAAAGAAATATCAAAATGTAACAATAAAGAAAATTTTATTCAATTAACTAATGTTAATGATGAAGAATTATATAAAATATACAAGAATGCATTTTTGTTTATTTTTCTTTCAGAATATGAGGGGTTTGGAATACCTCCTTTAGAAGCTTTTTCTTTTGGTGTTCCAACTATAGCTTCTAATAATTCATCTATTAAAGAAGTTGTTAAAGAAGGTGGTGTATTAGTCAACGAATTTTGTGAAAAAGAAATTTATGAAACAATATTAAAAGTTATAGAAAATGATAATTTTTATAAAAGATTAGTAAAAGGAACAAATAAAAATTTTTTTAGATTTAAAAATTATGAAGAAATAAATTTTTTATTTGAATTATATGAAAATATTGTTAATAATAAATAAATTTATTGAGAAACACAACTTTATATTCAAAAATTTGAGGTAGTTAAATTATGTATAAAAAAATAGAAAATAATATAAAATTAATAATAATATTTTCATCTGTATATTATATTCCATATTTATTATTTGGTTGGATAGGTAAAAGTGGGACGATAGAATCATCTGCTCCTATTTTATATCAAATACTTCAATTAATAATTCCATTTATAATATTTGGATTATATAATATAAAACATTTAAAAATAAAATTTTCTTATAAAGAATTTACAATTTTAAATATATTAATATTTGCATTATTTAAATATATTATTTTTAGATTTGATATGCTTTATTTTAAAAGTCTAAGTTTTTTTCTGTTTTATGTTTTAATCCCAAAAGTAGATATAAAAAATTTAAATTTAAAAAAAGTTATTAATATAAGTTTTTTTATAACAATTATAACTCTTTTATTAGAGATTTTTATATTGCCTTTATTTAATATAAAAAGTCCTTTTTATATTTATGGTATTTTTTCAAGATTTATAGGTAATTTTGGAGGACCAAATATTCTTGGTTTGTCTGGAGTATGTTTTTTTTCATATTATTATTCCAATATTAAAATAGATTTTATAAAATTATTATTTTCTATTTTAATAGTTATTTTTTCTGCATCAATGTCTTCTTTTTTTACTTTAATTTTTATGTTTTTATGGATAAACATTATTAAAATCAAAAATGTAAAAAAAATATTAAAAGTTATGTTTACAATATCTATTATATTAATGTTATTTATAATATTATTTCATTATTTTTCGGATTACTTTTTAATTTTTGAAAGATATATTAATTTTTTTTCTGGAACAGAATTATCAGCTAATTCTAGATTAGATTTTATTGAAGATATAAAGAATATGAGTTTAATAGAGCATATTTTAGGAAACTTAGAAAAATATAAAAAAGTAGAAATTTCAATATTTCAAATATATATTAATTATGGAGTTATAGTAACTTCTATAATAATAATAATTTTAATAAAAAAAGTTATTTTTTTATTAAAAAGAAAAAATCATCCTGATTATAGAATATTATTAAATATTATTATATCTATAATTTTTGTTTCATTTATTAATCCAATGATATTTTTGTTTCCATATATATTTTTATTTCCTCTTTTTTTAAAAATAGAATAATAAGGAGATTTTTAATGAAAAGAATATTAATAATATCATCAATTAAATATACAGAATCAAATAGAGGAATAGATATAATTACTAAATCATTAATTGAAATGAATTATGAAGTAACTCATTTGACATTTCCGAGTAATAAAAAATTTTATATTAAAAATAATAATTTTATTGAAATTGGTTCTAATCCAAAATTAATTTCATATTATGAAAAAATAATGAAAAATTTACCTAAAAAAGTAACCCAATTATTTATAAACGAAACAATTAAACCATTATTAAATTTTAATTTTAATAAATATGATTATGTTATTTTAGAAAGTGGAAAACCTATATTTTTAATAGATATTATACCTAAGAATATACCTATAATTTATCGACAATCAGATTCAGTTAAGTTTATTATTAGTAAAAATTCTTTATTTCATTTATATGAAAAAAAACTAATAAAAAGAAGTAAAAAAGTTATTACAGTAAATAAATATTTTTATAATAATTTAAAAATTATTTATGGAGAAAAAATATGTCTGATAAAAAATGGATTTGATTTAAATGAAGAAAAACAAATATCTTTAAAAAATCCTTATGAAGAAGAAAAAAATATAAAAGCGTTATATTTTGGATTATTTCCGTTATCATTTGAAGATGTTTATCATGTCTTAAAAAAATTTAAAAATATAACTTTTTATTTTATAGGTCCTAAATTGTTTACTAAAAAAGAACAAAGAAAATTATTTAAAAATGAAAATTTTAAATATCTTGGATATATGAAGAATGAAAATATACAATCTTATATAAAATATTCAGATTTTATATTTATTCCTTATAAAGATAGTTATAAATTAAATTATTTTGGATTAACTAGCAAATATTTGTTAGGAATGTATTATGAAAAGCCAATTATATCAAAAAAAATAGGATTAATTGATGATTTTAAAAATATTGAAGTTATGTTTTATAAAGATTTTTTAACTTTAGATAAATTTATAGAAAAAATGAAAAAAAATTGTAAAATTATTTATAATGTTAATTTTAATATCTTTAATAAAAATAATAAAATATTAGAATATAAAAATTTTTTTGAAAATTTATTTAACTGTGAAAGGTGATTTTATGAAATATGAAATTATTCATTATATTTTAGAGTATTTTAAAGATATATTTAATGAATCAATAAACTTAAAAATTGAAGATAATTATTATGTATTGAAAATACATTGAGATATAAAATTTATGAGTTCTGGACTAAAAAAGATTTAGAACTTTTTTTGGAATAGTAAAAAAGTAATAACTGATAGTGTAGGGTTACAAAAAGAAGTAATAGTAATAATGTAAGCCAGATACAGTTGAAAAGAACTAACAAACGAAGAAAATCTATATGAAAAAAATAGTAGAAAAAATAAAAACAAACTATTTAAAAATATATATGGAAAAGGTAATGCAGAAGAACTTATTGGTAATAAAATTATTGATTATTTAGGTGATTAATTTGAAGAATAAAATATTAAATTTAACAATTAATGATAGTATTTATTCAAAAAAATATGAAAATCAAATTAAAATTAATTCTAAGAATATAGAAATTGTAAATTTTTTTGGAAGTAAATTAAAAAATAAATATTTTAATAAGATTAATATGATTTTAAAATTAAAAAAAACAATCAAAGATTTTGATTTGGTTCATATAAATTTTTTAACTCCAAGTTATTTTTTATATAATTGTTTTTTTAAACATACTAAATTAATAGTAACTTTTTGGGGATCTGATTTGTATAGATATCCAAATAGTTCAAAAAAGATTAAATTTTTACAAAAAAAAATTATAAACAATGCAGATATTATTACTGTTGTAAATAAAAAAATGATACCAGTTTTTCATGAAACATTTGGTTTTGAAAATAAACCAATTTATGAAACAAGATTTGGGTTACCTATAGATTTTGATCAAATAGATAAAATAAATAAAAATGAAATAAATGATTTTAAGAAAAAGTATCATATTCCTGATAAATATTATATTATTACTTTAGGATATTCTTCTGATCCAAGAAAAAATCATGAATATATGATTGATGAAATAATTAAATTATCAAAAAAAAGAAGTAATATATTTATTTTTATCCCTTTAACATACGGAAATGAAAAACATAAAGAAAAAATTAAAAAACTATGTGATAACACTTTCAAAAAATATGATATAAATTATAAAGTCTTGGAAGATTATATGACAAATGAAGAAATTGCTAAATTAAGAAAAGCTAATGATATAATGATAAATATTCAAGATACTGATGCAATGTCGGCTTCTATGCAGGAAAGTCTCTATGCTGGTAATATAGTAATCAATGGTTCTTGGCTTCCATATAGTGAATTATTAGAAGATGGAGCATATTATGAGACAATTGATAAGTTAAAAAAAGGGACTTTATCAGAAAAAATTCAATATATCATTAATAATTTTGATGAATTAAAAGAAAAGTCTAAAATAAATAAAAAAATTATACATGAAAGATCAAGTTGGGAAAATAATATAAAAAGTTGGATAGAAGTATATAATAAATTATTGGAGGAATAAATAGATGAAAGTATTAGTAACTGGGTCAGAAGGTTTTATAGGTTCGCATTTAACAGAGCAATTAGTTGAAAAAGGATATGATGTTAAAGGTTTTGTTAGATATAATTCTGATAATAATTGGGGTTGGCTTGAAAATTCTAAATATAAGAAAGATATTGAAGTTTATACTGGAGATTTAAGAGATTTTGATAGTGTTTATGATGCTGTAAAAGATGTAGAAGCTGTTTTTCATCTTGGAGCACTCATAGCAATACCTTATTCTTATCTTTCTCCTATGGCTTATATAAAAACAAATGTTGAAGGTACTTATAATGTTCTCGAAGCTGCAAGAAAAATAGGTATTAAGAGAGTTGTACAAACATCTACAAGTGAAATATATGGTACAGCACAATATGTACCGATAGATGAAAAACATCCATATAATCCGCAATCTCCTTATGCTGCAAGTAAAGCTTCAGCTGATCATCTTGCCCTTTCATATTATAGGTCTTTTGGAACTCCAGTTACCATAGTAAGACCTTTTAATACATATGGACCAAGACAATCAGCAAGAGCTATTATTCCTACAATTATAAGTCAAATACTTGCTGGTAAGAAACAAATTAAATTGGGAAATTTGAATCCAACAAGAGATTTGAATTATGTAAAAGATACTGCGGCAGGATTTTTAGAAGTTGGATTAAATGAAAAAACTATTGGGGATGTTTATAATTTGGGTACTGGAAAAGAAATATCTATTGGAAATTTAGCTGAGAAAATTATAAAATTAACTGGCAAAAAAGTTGAAATAATTACAGATTCCCAAAGATTAAGACCTGAAAAATCTGAAGTTGAAAGGCTTTTATCAAACTCAGATAAATCAAGAAATTTAACGGGATGGGTTCCAAGATATACTCTTGAAGAAGGTTTATTAGAAACTATTGAATGGATAAAAAATAACCTACATTATTTTAAAACAGATATTTACAATGTGTAGGAGGTTTTAATAATGTTATATTTAATAACAGGTGCTAAGGGTTATGTTGGTTCAAAAGTAAAAGAAAAATTTTTAGAAAATAATAAAAAAATTGAAGAAATAAATTTTGATTTATCTGAAAATTCTAATTTTACAAAAATATATGATGAAGAATTTATAATTTTGCATATAGCAGGAGAGAAATCTAATAACAAAAATAAACTTATTAAAAATAATATTGTAGCTACAAGTAATGTAGTTAATAATCTTGCACTTCAAAAAAATTGTAAAGGAATTATATATGTATCATCTATATCAGTATTTGGGTTACAAGATGAAGTAATTACAGAAAAATCACCATATAATTATGATAATTATTATGGTTTTTCAAAATTTATATCAGAAAAAATAATTGTTGAAACATTGAAAAACAAAAATTATTATATTTTAAGACCCACTAATATATATTCAGATCATAAAAATAATTTGATTGGAATAATTACAGAAAAACTCAAATCAAATGAAGAGTTTGAAGTATGGTTAAGTAGTTTAGAAACAAAAAGAGATTATATGCATTTAGAAAAAGTTGCAGAAATAATTTACAAAGCATCTCTCAAATTGAGTAAAAATGAAATAAAAAAAACTATTAATGTGGCACAAGGAAAATCTTATAATTTAAAAGAAATAATAGAAAAATTAGAAAAAAAATACAATAAAAAATTAAAACAAAAAATTATAGATAACAATTCTTATAGAAGTAAAGATTTAAATGTTGATAATAAAGCATTAATGGATGAATTAGACTATAAAATAACTTATGATATATAAAAGGAATGATTTTTATGGATATTTCTATTAAAATAGCTCATGATTCAACTATTATAGAGGTAATTAAAAGAATGGATAAAATTAATAGAAAACTATTAATTTTAGAAAAAAATAATAAATTTTATTCTTTAGTTAGCATAGGAGATATACAAAGAGCTATAATAAATAACATAGATTTAAGTAGTCCGGCTTATATAATTACTAGAAAAGATATAAAAGTTGCGAAAAAATCATATAGTTTTGAAAAAATAAAAAAAATGATGTTAAAATACAGAATGGAATTTTTACCAGTTATAGATAATGGAGAAATATATAAAATATATTATTGGGAAGAATTATTTGGAAATACAATTAATATAAATAATGAAAAAATTGATATTCCTGTAATTATTATGGCTGGAGGAAAAGGTACAAGATTAAAACCAATTACTAATGTTATTCCTAAACCATTAATACCAATTGGAGAAAAAACTATTTTAGAAATTATTTTTGAAAAATTTCTTAAGTATGGAATATATAATTTTCATTTATCTGTTAATTATAAACATGAATTAATAGAATACTATTTATCAAAAAAAATAATAAAAGATGTTAAAATTCATTATATTAAAGAAGATAAGCCTCTGGGAACAGCAGGTAGTATAAGATTAATGAATAAAAATATTAAAGAAGATTGTTTCATAACTAATTGTGACATTTTAATAAATCAAGATTATATAGAATTGTTGAGTTATCATAAAGAAAATAAAAACATTCTTACAATAGTAGGGGTATTAAAAAATGAAAGTATACCTTATGGAGTTATTGAAAATGATGATAAAGGTAATGTAAAAAAAATAAATGAAAAACCTAATAGGAATTATTTGATTAATTCTGGCATGTATATTATTAATAAAAAAGCTATTGAATATATACCCGAGGACAAATTTTTTAATATGACAGATTTAATTGAAATATTAATAAAAAACAAGGAAAAAGTATCTTATTTTCCAGTTAGTGAAAAATCTTGGTTTGATATAGGAGAATGGGATAAATATCAAAGTACTTTAAAAGAATATGAAAAATTTAGAAATTTCGGACTATCTTAATTAAGTAGGTGAATTTATACTAGGATTTTTAGGAGAATTAAACATAAATAAAGTAAAAAAAAAATTTTGGAGAAATAATAAAATCAAATTTATTAAATGAAAAAATTTCAAATATTATTTAGAAAGAAGAACTATAAAAAAATTTGAAAATGATAAAATTTTTTTTGAAACTTCAAAATATATAATTATTACTAAAGGAGTAATTTTTGGTTCGGAAATAGATTATTTAATAAATTATCTTCAAGAAAAAACAGGAGATAAAAAAATAAATGAAGATTTAATAAAATATGTAAAAGATAGACTTGGACATGATAGAAGATATGGAATAGATCCAACTAAAATAAAAGAAGAGCTTAATTGGGAACCAACTATTATGTTTGAACAAGGAATAAAAATGACTATAGATTGGTATTTGAATAATAAAGAGTGGATGGAATCTGTTATAAGTGGCGAATATTTAGATTTTTATGAGAAAAATTACAAATAGTAGAGGTATATAATGGAAAGTAAAAATACATTTTTAAAGAGATTAGCTGGGTTTTCATTGGGACCAATTATAGGAGCTTTTATAAGCTTTATAATAGTACCTGTGCAAACGTGGCTTATAGATCCGACTCAACTCGGGAAAGCATCTATGTATACTATGGCTTATGGTTTAAGTTCTTTATTTATATATTTAGGAATCGATCAATCTTATGTAAGAGAATACAATGCTGAAGAAGATAAAAAAAATTTATTATGGAATTCTTTTATAATACCTTTTATATTTTCTTTAATAGTAATGATAATTTACTTGATATTTTACAAACAAATATCTAATTTGTTATTTGGTTCTGAAGAAAAACTAATAATAAATATTTTAGCTTTATCCTTGCCTTTTTCTGTAATTTATAGATTTAATATACTAAATATCAGGATGAAAGAAAAAGCCAAATTATATTCATTAATTGAAATATTAAATAAATTAATTCTTTTATGTGTTATTGTTATTAATTTAGTCTTTTTTAATAGAAATTTTAAAGGAGTAATCCAATCGCAATTTTTATCGATAGTTATCATATCAATAATAACTACTTTTATAAATATAAATGATTGGAAATATAAATTAAAATTTAATAAAAAATTGCTCAAAAAAATTATATTATTTGGATTGCCTTTAATTCCTGCTTCTATAATGTCTTGGATACTTAATTCTATGGATAAAATAGCTTTAAGAGCATGGTCTGATTTTGAATCTATAGGTCTTTATTCAGCAGCATTTAAAATAGTTGGTATTATAATAATAGTACAACAAGCATTTGCTACTTTTTGGTCACCAACAGTTTATAGATGGTATGAAAATAATGTTGCTAAAGAAAAGTATGAAATAGTAAGTAATAAATTAAATAGCATAATGATTTTATTGTTTGGATTTATTATATTATTTAAAGATTTTATAATTAAAATCTTGTCTCCAGAATATTCTGAGGCTTCTGTAATAATACCATTTTTAATGTTTTACCCTATAATGTATACTCTTTCAGAAACTACTCAAATGGGTATAAGTTTTAGCAGAAAAACATATTATAATATAATAGTTACTGGAGTATCAGGAGGTATAAATATACTTGGAAATTATTTACTGGTTCCAAAATATGGAGCACTTGGTGCATCTATATCAACAGGTATTAGCTATATTATATTTTTTTGGCTTAGGACTATAATTAGCAGATTTTTATGGGTTAAATTGAATATTAAAAGACATATTATTTCTACTATTATGATGATATTTTTTGCTTTTTTATCTATAATGTATAATAATTTTATTATTAATTTCTTTTCTTTTATATTAATAGTTATTTATACTTTTAAAGATATTAAGTCTGCTTTTTATTACATAAAAAGTATAATTAATTTTAAAATACAAAAATCATCAGATAAATAAAAATGATATTAAATATATAATTAATATTTTTAAGAAAAAATTTCAAAAATAAATAATTAATTAATTAAAAACTCTTACATTTCTTTGTAAGAGTTATTTTTTTATGGATTTTTTTATGATTTCAAGTTATAATATGATTAGTATTATAATTTAGGTTAATTTTAAACTAATATATTTTATGAATTAATATTTCTTTGATAGTATATCAATTGAAATATAAAATAAATAATAGAAGGTAGGACTTCAGATGAAGAGAATTGTTAAATTTATAGATTCTATATTTGTTTTTGGGTTTAATATTGCTATGGGATTAAATATTGTTGAATCTGTTATTGTAAGCTTTTTAGTATTTATAGGGATATATGCTTTTAGAGTATATGATATAGAAAATATGGAAAGTATGAATGAAACTTTTATAAGAGTATTTGCAGGTAATGTTATTTCATTTGTTGGAATAACAATTTTTGCAATTGTTTTTGATTATAATCTTGCCAAAATATATCTTTTCAATCTTCTTTTTTCACTCGTATTGATTCCTTTTCTTCATAAGATAGAGTATTATCTTTATAGGAAACATGCCCCTGTAAATAAATACCTTGTAATAGGTAGGGAAAAAGAGATAGGCGAGGTTCTTTCGCAGATTTCTGAATCTACTAAAGGCAAGATGAAATTTGTGGAGTATATAAATCCTTCTCCACAAAGGTTCACAATGCTCATGGATGACCATTATTCACTTTCTTTAGAGGATGAGAGAACTTTTAATAAGATATTGGTTACAGATCCAAAACTCGAAAAAGAGATAAAGTTTGAGATAGATAATTATAAACTTCAAGGTGTTCCCGTTGAATATCTTCCACATATTGCTGAAAAAACTTTAAAGAAGATACCTTTAGATGTTTTATGTAAGTTTGAAAATTATTATAAAGTTGAATTTGAAAAGCAAATAGAAAATTCTCCAAGTAAGAGAATGCTCGATATAATTACTTCAGTATTTTTGCTTATTATATTTTCTCCTTTTATGGGTTTGATTTATTTGGGTGTTTTGTTAGAAGATGGATTTCCTGTTGTATTTAAACAAAGAAGAATAGGCGAAAGAGGTAAACCTTTTACTTTGATGAAATTTAGATCTTTAAAACATGTACCAATAAATAAGGATAATCCAAATGAAGGGTTAGAAGAAAGAGTTTTAAAAATAGGTAAATTTTCGAGAAAGACAAGATTAGATGAGTCTTTACAGTTTATAAATGTTTTAAAAGGAGATATGTCTATAGTGGGTTCAAGGCCTGAGATGCCAGAATTTCATTATAAGATGGTTGATAATATTCCTTATTATATGTATAGACTTAATTATAAGCCTGGAATAACTGGATGGGCACAGATAAATTATAAGCATACTACAACATTAGAGGATTATAAGATAAAAACTGAATATGATCTTTATTATGTGAAGAATAGGAATTTACTTTTAGATATTCAAATAATGATGAAAACAGTTGAAACTATGCTTGGTATGAGAGGGGCAAGGTAATTTAATGGATAATGATTTGATGGTTATAGATCTTTTTAATACAGATTATGGAGCATATAGATTATTAAGAACGAGAGTTGAAAAGGTAGATAAAAGAAAGGGATTTAAAAATTATTTAATATGTCCTGATGGAATTTGGTCTGATAAGATGAAAAAAATGGGAATTAAGGTTATTAATGTTAATTTATCTAATTCTATGAAATTATCTGATATTAAGTATGAGATAAAAGAATTAGTTAAAGTTTTTAAAGAGTATAAACCAGATATTGTTCATACTCATGCTTCTAAACCAGGAGCAACCGGAAGAATAGCGGCAAAAAAAGCTGATGTTCCTCTTATAATTCATCAAGTTCATGGATTTCATTTTACTCAGTATAAAGGTATTAAAAGAAAAATATATGAATTTGTTGAAAAATATCTCAGCAAATATTGTGACATACTTTTATTTCAAAATATGGATGAGTATAATTATTGTAAAGATAATGGATATGAAAAAAATAGTGTTTTAAGATATATAGGCAATGGTATTCCTTTTGAAGAATTTAAAGATTATATAAAAAAAGATAAAAAATTTAATTTTGATAAAAAAAGAATAGCATGTACAGCAAGATGGGAAGGTGTAAAAAATCATGCTATGCTTTTTGATAGTATTAAAATTTTAAAAGAAAAATATTCATTTACTAATTTTGAATTGAATCTTTATGGTGAAGGTGTTCTTGAATTAGATTTAAAGAAAAAAGCAAATAGTATGGATATAAATGATGTTATAAATTTTATTGGAACTTTAGATAGAGAAGATATTATATCTGAAATATATGATAGTGATTTATCTGTTTTGACTTCTTTTAAAGAAGGAAAACCAAGAGCTCTTATGGAATCAAGTGCATTGGGAGTTCCAATAGTTGCTACAGATGTTATTGGTACAAATGAAGTTGTAAAAAATAATAGAAATGGTTATCTTGTTAAATTAGGTGATTCAGAGAATTTTGCTAAAAGAATTTATGAACTTTTGAATGATAGTAATAAATGGAAAGAGTTTTCAGATAATGCAAAACTTATTGCAAAGGATGAGTTTGATGAAAATAAAACTATAGAAAATATAATTTCTGTTTATTTGAATGGGTGAATTATATGAAAAAAATTAATTACTTTATGCTCGGTGCTTTTATATTTATCGCAACTTTTTTTCTATTGAGTTTTTCTATGGATTATATTTTAGAGTTGCATGATATGATTAATTTAAAAGTTAGTTCTGTTTTAGATATAGTTTTTTCTACTTTTATGACTATTTTTTTTGTTTATGTGATTTTAAATTTAAAAGAAAAAAAGACAATAAAAAATATTCTCTTATTAGGTTTTTTACTGAGAATAATTTTTATTGTTTTTATTTTTCCATATGTTGAAAACTATTATCAAGGATGGGATGCAAAGCAATTTTATGGTCTTTCAAGAGATTATTTTGAAGGAAATCAAATTTTTGAATTGTCTATTAAGCGTGGAACAAATAATATTTCTTATATATTTTTATTTTTTCAAAGATTATTTGGATTTGGATTCAAAAATATTGAAATATTTTTGAGCGGAATAACTTTTTTATCTATTTATTTTTTCTTTAAAGTTGTTAATGAAGAATTTAATAAGAAACAGCAGTACTTTTTTTTATTGTTTACTTTAATAGAGCCAATGAGTATTATTTTTACTTCTTTATATTCTAAAGATCCTTTAGCTCTTAGTAGTACGGTTATGCATGTTTCTTTTGTTATTTTATATTTAAAAAGAGATAAATTGAGGTATTTATTTATTTCTTTGATATTTTTTAGTTATTTTTTATTTGTTAGACTTTGGATGATTCCTATTTTAGGTCTTTCTTTATTTTTGACTTTAATTTTTAATAGAAAAATAAAGAGAAGGTATTATTTTATAATATTTCCTGCTTTATTGGGAATTATTTTTGTTGGAATGAAAATTGTAGGTGTTACAAGTATTTCAGCTATAAATGAGATTATAGTTAGTTTATCAAGTGATTGGAATCGTGGTGGAAGTACTTCTGGAGTTGAACTTACGGGACTTAAAGATTTTATAATTTATTTCCCTTATTTATGGTTTACTACTATATTTAGACCACTTATAATGTTGGGAAATCCATTTATACTTTTAACAGATTTAATAAATTGGATTGTTTTTATTTTGTTTATAAAAGGTATTAGAAATATATCAAAAGATAAAAACAAAAGTTTCAATTATAAGGCCTTAATTAAAACAGTTTTAATATATATTTTTATTTGGGGTTCTGTTTATTCTTTAGTATCGCCACAGAATCTTGGAACTGGTACAAGATTTAAAATTCAAATTTGGTTTTTAATTATTTTTATAGCAACTTTAGGTTTTGGTAGAAGTAAAATAAATGATCGGGAGATGAAGGATATTGAATAAAATATTAGTAACTGGAGGAGCTGGATTTATAGGATTTCATCTTAGTAATTTATTATTAAAAAATGGATATAATGTAATAGGAATTGATAATTTAAATGATTATTATGATGTAAATTTAAAAATAGATAGAGTTAAAATTCTTGAAAAACAAGAGAATTATGAATTTATTAAGATGGATTTAAAAGATAAAAAAAATATAGATGAATTATTTGAAAAAAATAATTTTGATTATGTAATTAATCTTGCAGCACAGGCAGGAGTTAGGTATTCAATAGAGAATCCATATGCATATGTGGACTCAAATTTAATAGGTTTTGTCAATATACTTGAGGCATGTAGAAATAATCCTGTAAAACATCTTATTTATGCATCTTCAAGTTCTGTATATGGCGGGAATAAAGTTGCTCCATTTTCTACTAATCATAATGTAGATCATCCAGTTAGTTTATATGCAGCAACTAAAAAGAGTAATGAATTAATGGCTCATACATACAGTCATTTGTATAATATACCTACTACTGGTTTGAGATTTTTTACTGTATATGGTCCATGGGGAAGACCAGATATGGCATATTTTTCGTTTACAAACAATATAATGAGTGGAAAGCCTATAAAGGTTTTTAATCATGGAAATATGGAAAGAGATTTTACATATATAGATGATATAGTTGAAGGAATATATAAATTATTGAATAAAATACCTCAAAAAAATAAAAATTGGGATGAAACTAAAGATGATTTGAGTTCAAGTTTTGCACCGTATAAAATATATAATATAGGGAATAATAAACCAGTTAAACTCATGGATTTTATAAACACTCTTGAAGATAAGATTGGAAAACAGGCTGAAAAAATATATATGGATATGCAACCAGGAGATGTTTTTAGAACTTATGCGGATACAACAGATCTTGAAAATGAAATAGGATTTAAACCTTCAACAACAATTGACGAAGGTTTGGCTAATTTTGCTAAATGGTATAAAGAATATTATAATAAGTAATTTGGGGGTATAAAAAGATGAAAATAGCTGTAGCGGGAACTGGGTATGTTGGGTTATCATTGGCAGTATTGTTATCACAAAAGAATGAAGTAAAAGCTTTAGATATAATAGAAGAAAAAGTAAATATGTTGAATAATAAAAAATCACCAATAGCAGATAAAGAAATAGAAGACTACTTAAAAAGTAAAGAATTAAAATTAAAAGCAACATTAGATGAAAAAGAAGCTTTTGAAGATGCAGAATATATAATAATAGCAACACCAACGAATTATGATCCAGAGAAGAATTATTTTGATACATCAACAGTAGAGAATGTAATAGAAAATGTAATAAAAATAAATCCAAATGCGGTAATGATAATAAAATCAACTATACCAGTGGGATATACAAAACAGATAAAAGAAAAATATGATACAGAAAATATAATATTTTCTCCAGAATTTTTAAGAGAAGGAAAAGCATTGTATGATAATCTTTATCCATCGAGAATAGTTGTAGGAGAAAGAAGTGAAAGAGCGAAAAAATTTGCTGATTTATTAGTTGAAGGTGCGATAAAAGAGGATATAGAAGTATTGTTTACAGATTCAACAGAAGCAGAAGCGATAAAATTATTTGCAAATACATTTCTAGCAATGAGAGTTTCATTTTTTAATGAACTTGATACATACGCTGAAATAAGGGGATTGAATACAAAGCAAATAATAGAAGGAGTTTGTTTAGATCCAAGAATAGGTAATTACTATAATAATCCATCATTTGGATATGGAGGATATTGTTTACCAAAAGATACAAAACAACTGCTTGCAAATTATGAAGATGTACCAAATAATTTGATAAGAGCTATAGTAGATTCAAATAGTACAAGAAAAGATCATATAGCAGATGCAATAATAAAGAAAAAGCCAAAAATAGTTGGCGTATACAGACTTACTATGAAAACAGATTCTGATAATTTTAGAGCATCTTCTATTCAGGGAGTTATGAAAAGAATAAAAGCAAAAGGTATTGAAGTAGTGGTTTATGAACCTACATTGAAAGAAGATAAATTTTTTAATTCGAGGGTTATAAGAGATATAGAAGAGTTTAAAAGTATATCTGATATAATACTTACAAATAGAATGAATGATGATTTGAAAGATGTTGAGAATAAGATATATACAAGAGATTTATATTCAAGGGATTGAAACTAAAAGGTTAGGTTAATATTATGTCTGATATTATAAGAGTTTTACATGTTTTAGGGGCTTTAAATAGAGGTGGAGCCGAAAGCATGGTTATGAATTTATATAGAAATATGGATAGATCGAAGATTCAGTTTGATTTTGTTATTCATACTGATGAAGATTGTGATTTTAATAATGAAATAAGAGATCTTGGTGGAAAAATTTTTTCTGTCCCAAGATATAATGGAAAGAATCATTTCATATATAAAAAAGCATGGAATGATTTTTTTTCTAATCATTCAGAATATAGGATTGTTCATGGCCATATGAGAAGTACGGCTTCTATTTATTTGAAGATTGCTAAAAAATATGGATTAATGACAATATCTCACAGTCATAGTACATCATCAAGAGGAAATTTTATAGAGAAAAAAGTCAAGGATATTATGCAATATCCTATTAGGAATATAGCCGATTATCTATTTTCTTGTTCTGATGATTCTGGTAAATGGCTTTTTGGAGAGAATGTAATAAAGAGAAATAATTATAAGGTGATAAAAAATGCCATTGAAACTGATAAATATATATTTGATGAAAATAAGAGAAATTTTTTTAGGAATTCTTTGGATTTGAAAGATAAATTTGTGATAGGTCATGTTGGAAGTTTTACAGAGCCTAAAAACCATGATTTTTTAATAGATGTTTTTTTGGAAGTTTTGAAGAAAAAATCGAATTCAGTCTTGCTTTTATTGGGGGATGGAAAGTTAAAGAATAATATTTTAAAGAAAGCTGAGAATTTGAATATTTTGAATAAAATTTTTTTTATTGGTGTTGTTTCTAATGTATATGATTATATGCAAGCAATGGATGTTTTTGTTTTTCCTTCTTTATGGGAAGGACTTCCAGTTACTGTTATAGAGGCTCAAGCATCTGGTTTGCCTTGTATAGTTTCTGATAATGTTACAAAAGAGGTATTTATAACACCTAATATCATTTCAGAGTCTTTGATGAAGGGTTCTGAATATTGGGCGGATAAGATTCTATCTTTTTGGAATCATGAAAGAAAAAATATGAAAAAATATGTTGAAAATAGTGGTTTTGATATCAAAAATTCTGTTAAAGAATTATATGATTTTTATAAAAATCTTTATTTTGAGGTATGAGTATGAGAAAAAAAATATTATTTTATATGAATACTATAAATCGTGGTGGTGCTGAGAGAGTTTTAACTAATCTTGCCAATAGATTTTCGGAAAATTATGATGTTGTATTTACAACTTCTTTTGAAACTGTTAAAGAATATGATTTAAAGAAAAGTATTAAAAGATTGAATCTTGAAGATGGCGATGAAGGTGGAAATTTTTTTGCTAAAAATATGAGAAGACTTTTTAGATTGAGAAAGATTATCAAATTAGAAAATCCGGATTTAGTTATTTCATTTTTAGCAGAACCAAACTTTAGGTCTATATTAGCTACAAGATTTTTGAAGGTAAAAAATATAATTTCTGTTAGAAATGATCCAAATAGAGAATATCCAAATTTTGTTTATAGATTTTTTGCCAAGATTTTGTATCCTAAAGCAGATGGATGTGTTTTTCAAACTGAAGATGCTAAGAGTTGGTTTTCTGAAAAGATTCAAAAAAAGTCAAAAATAATTTTGAATCAAGTTGATGAAAAATTTTATAATGTCAAAAATGATGAGAAAAGAAGTAATATAGTTACAGTTGGTAGACTTCAAGAACAGAAAAATCATAATATTTTGATCAAAGCTTTTTCAAAGATAGTGGATAAATTTCCAGATGAAAAATTACTTTTGTATGGTGATGGAGATAAAAAAGAAGAGCTTATGAATCTTGTTAAGAGTTTGAATTTAGAAGATAGAGTTTTTTTTATGGGAGTTAAAGAAAATATTGAGGAAGAGATAAAAAATGCTAAAATTTTTGTTCTTTCTTCTGATTATGAGGGTATGCCAAATGCTTTAATGGAAGCTATGGTTTTGAATATACCTGTTATTTCAACTGATTGTCCTTGTGGTGGTCCAAAGTATCTTATTAATCATGGGGAAGATGGTTTTTTATTTAAAGTTGGAGATGTTGAAGAGCTTGTAGTATATTTAACGAAATTACTTGAAAATGATAAATTATTAGATAAATTTTCTAATAATTTGAAAATAAAATCTAAGGATTTTACTCCCGATAAAATATTTAAAGATTGGGAAGATTATGTTTTAAAAGTTATGGAATAAAATATTATATTTTAAAGGTAGGAAGATTTATTTTGAATAAGATTATAAAATTTTTTAAGAAGCCAAAAGTTTGTATTATATATATACTCTCTTATTTTAAAATTTTTAGATTGTTGCCAGATAAATTATTTTTAAAATTAAAATTTAAGTTGATGATGAATAAAAAACTAAATTTTGATAATGTTCAAACCTATAATGAAAAATTACAGTGGCTAAAATTATATGATAGAAAACCTGAATATACTAAATTAGTTGATAAATATGGGGTTAGAGAATATATAGCTGAAACTATAGGATCTGAATATTTAATTCCTTTATTGGGTGTTTGGGATAGTTTTGAAGATATAGATTTTTCAAAATTACCTAATAAATTTGTTTTAAAGTATACTCATGATTCTGGTAGTGTGTTTATTTGTAAAGATAAAAGTAAAATAGATTATGAACAATTGAAGAAAGATTCAAAAAAATGGTTGAAAAGAAACTATTATTGGGTTCATAGAGAATGGCCATATAAAAATGTTAAACCAAGAATTGTTTGTGAGCAGTTTATTTCTGATAATGATCAGACTCCTGATGATTATAAGGTGTTATGTTTTAATGGAAAAGCAAAGCTTATAGAAGTTCATATGGACAGGTTTGCCAACCATAAACAGGATATTTATGATATTGATTGGAATAAGACTGATATAACTCAAGGATATGATGAAGATTCATCATATAGTATAAAAGAAAAACCAAAAGAATTCGATAGGATGATAGAGCTTTCTGAAAAATTAGCTCAAAATAAAGCACATGTTAGAATTGATTGGTTTGTTGTTAATGATAAGCTTTATTTTGGCGAAATAACTTTTTATGATGGTTCTGGTTATGCCCCATTTGATAAAGAAGAACATGATTATTTAATTGGAAGTTGGATAAATTTAGATTAAAAAGGTGAAAAATAATGTCTATTTTTAGAGAAGCAGGTAGAACTTTTTTAGTTAAAATACTCGGATATTTTTTAGGTTTTTTGAATTCTTTTATATTTGCAAGAATTTTAGGACCTTCAGATTTTGGCGTTTACTCTATTGCAAATACTATTATATCTTTTGTTACTATTTTTAGTCTCATGGGTTTGAATAGTGGTATTATAAGATTTGTGGGAGAGTGGTATGGTAAAGATGATTTTAATAAAGTTAGTTCTTTTTACTCTGAATCCATTAAAATAAGTGTTTTCATAAGTATAATAGCAAGTTTTTTGTTTTATATTTTAAGAGTTCCAATATCGAATGTATTTGAATTTGAGAATTTAGAATATATTATTATAATAGCATTTGCAATACCTTTTATGACTATTTTTCAAGTGAATGGCGGATTATTAAGAGGTGTAAAGAAACCTTCGGTTTTCTTTTTTTATGAAGAAATTCTTTTAAGAATTGTTAAACTCGTGATATTTTTTGTTTTGATATATTTTTTAAATCCTTTAAATAGTCTTTTTGCAGCTATGTTTTTGGCAATTTTATTTGTCTTTTTATTCAGTTCTTTTAGAGTTTTTAAATTAATTCCAAATTTAAAGTTTATTTTTAAATCGAATAAAAAAGATTCTAAAGAATTGTTTAAATATTCTTCTTATCTCATGTTTGTAAGATTTACAGAGTTTATGATGGGATATGTTAATACTATAATTATAGGAGTTTTTCTAAATTCTGAAAGTGCTGGAATTTACTCTATTTCACAGATTTTATCTGGAGTTTTGATATTTATTTATGTTTCTTTTAATTCTATTTTTGTTTCGAATGTAGCTGATTTATTTAATAATAATAAGAGATTAGAACTGGAAAAACTTTATTCTGATATTACAAAAATAATTATATTTTTGAGTTTGCCTCTTGTTATTATGATGATTGTTTATTCAAAAAGTGTTTTAAATATTTTTGGAGAAGAATATGTTATTGGTTTTAAAACTCTTATAATTTTATCCTTGGCTCAATTTGTATCTATTTCTGTTGGACCAAATGAATCTTTGCTCTCTATGTCGGGAAATCAAAAGTATTCATTAATAAATGGTATAGTTATAGCTGTTTTAAATATATTTTTGAATATTTTATTGATTCCAAAATACGGAATAATAGGATCAGCTATTGGAGCAGGAGTTTCTCTTATTATAGTTAATATTTTAAAATATTTAGAAGTTTATTTTATACTTAAAATAAATCCGTATAATAAGAGTTATTTGAAACTTTTTCCAATTTCTTTAATAATTTTCTTTTTTAATTTTTATATAGATAGAAATTTTTCTACAAATTTATTATATTTAATAATTTTGGGATTTGTTAATTATGGAATATTATTTTTAGTTTATTTTTTATTTTCAACAAAAGATGAAAAGAATATAATTAGAAAATATTTTAAAAAATAAAAAGGCTTTAAAGCTTTTTTATTTATGTTTTTTAAGTTATAATATTATAACTATATTATAAAGAGGAGAGGTTGATTATGAATTTAGGTTTTATAATTCCAAATTATCCCAATGAAAGAAGAGTTGCACTTTTACCAGAACATATAGAAAATTTTAAAGAGAATATTTTCATTGAAAGGGGCTTTGGAAATAATCTTGATATTTCTGATGTTGAGTATGAAAAAAAAGGCTGTAAAATATTGAGCAGAAAAGAGATTTTTGATAATTGTGAAGCTATTTTTAATTTGAAATTAATGCAGCCTCAGGATTATGATTTTATAAGAGAGGGTCAGATGATAATTGGTTGGACGCATCCAACGGGATCTGGAAGAGGTTTTATGGAAAATCAAGCTAATGTAAAAAAACTTGTTATAGTGGATTTAGATAATATTTATCCAACTATTTATTATGATAATAATAAATATAGTATAGACTTTATACCTAAAAATTTTATAAGAAGAAATAGTGTTATAGCTGGTTATGCTTCTGTATTTCAAGCCTTAATGGCTTATGGAAAAATGCCAGATGTTAATACTAAAGTTGCTGTATTATCTCCTGGAAATGTTTCTCAAGGAGCTTATAGTTTTATTTCTAAACTTGGTGCAGATGTTAGATTATTTTATAGGAAAACTATGAATGAATTTATTTCTGAAATAAATGATTATGATATTATAATAAATGGTATAGAAGTTGATAATTCTGATAAACATATAATTAATAAAAAAGATCTTGAAAGGGTAAAAAAAGGTGCTTTAATAATAGATGCAGCAGCAGATGCAGGAAATGCAATTGAGGGTAGTAGATATACGAGTATTGATAATCCGTTGTATAAGGAAGATAGAATTTATTTTTATATAGTTAACAATGCTCCTTCTTTATTTTATAGAAATTCAAGTTTTGAAATTAGCAGATCTTTTAGTAAACATGTTTATAGTAGAAACTTAGAGGATTTTTATAATGTTTTAAAGAGGGGGAGGTAAAAGAATTTGAAATTAGGGATTTTAAAGGAATTTTCTGGTTATGAGAGTAATTATATTAAAGCTTGTGAAGATTTAAAAGTTGATTATGAAATTATAGATATAATTTCAAATGATTGGATTGATAATATTTTAAAAAGTAATTGTGATGGTTTTTTAGTTAGACCATCTTTTGCTAAAGATGTTTGGAAAAGGATGTATGATGAAAAACTTTATTTTATATCTCATGTTTTAAAAAAACCTATTTATCCGGATTATTATTCTTTGTTTATATATGAAAATAAAAAAAACATGGCTTATTTTTTAAAATTGAATGATATTCCTCATCCAAAAACTTGGATTTTTTATGATAAAGAAGAGGCTTTAAATTTTGTAGAAAAATATGATAAATATCCTTTAGTTTTTAAACCTAATATAGGTAGTGGAGCTTTAGGAATTAAATTTATGAATAAAAATCAAGCGAAAAAAATTATTAATAAAATATTTACAAAATGGAAGTTTTTTAATTTTGGATATACTAAATGGTATAAAACGAGATTTAAATTAAGTTATCCAATTATGGATGATAAACAGTATAACTTTGTAATATTTCAAGAAAAGCTCGATGTTAAATGGGAGTGGAGAATTATAAGAATAGGAGAGTCTTTTTTTGGCCATCAAAAATTAGCGAAAGGTAAGTTTCATTCTGGTAGTGGTAAAGTGGGTTGGGTTAAACCACCAGAAGAGTTATTAAATCTTGTAAAAAGAATTACAGATGAGAATGGTTTTAGATCTATGGATATAGATATTTTTGAAACTTTAGATAATAAATTTTATGTTAATGAACTTCAAGCTATATTTGGCTCTTATGATAATTCACAAATGTATATAGATGGAAAACCCGGAAGATATCTTTTCAAAGATGGTGAATGGATTTTTGAAGAAGGATATTTCAATCAAAATGGTAGTTTTAATTTAAGAGTTGAAGATTTTTTGAAGATTTTAAATAATCAATAATGTTCAAAGATAATTGCAGGCATTGCCCTGCTTTTTTGTTATTATATTATATAATATTGATGTTATTGATAGGGGGGATAAAGATGAAAAGTAAAGATGAATTAGCTGTATTAGAAAAGATAGAGGCTATGGATGAAGAGTATAAAATTTTGGCAAAAAAGGTCCATGAAATAATTTTAAATAGTGTGCCCGATCTTTGTCCAAGACTTTGGTATGGTATGCCGGGTTATGCAAAGTCTAAAAGAGATCCAGTGTTAATATTTCATAGGGCTGATAAGTATATGACTTTTGGTTTGACTGAACATGCTTATTTTTCTGTTGAAGATGGAAAAGAAGATAATTTAATGGAATGTGCATGGTTTTTTACTGAATTGAATGAAAATACAGAAAAAAAGATTTCAGATATTGTTAAAAAAGCTGTTTTATGATGTTTTTTATCTTTGGAGGGATATAAGATGAAATTTTCAAAAAAGATTAATTATTTTTATAAAATAGGGTTTTATTTTTTATCTCTTGATATTTTATTCGGTATATTTTTTGTTTTGAATTGCTTTGATAAAGATATGAATATAAAAAGTCTTGATTCAATTTTTAATTTATATGGAATTATTTTGATTATTTTCATGCTTATTGGGCTTTTTACTTTTTATCTTTTTAAAAAGATGTTAGTTAAGAGAAATCTTTCAGTGGAGTTAAAAAAAGTTGAGAGTATTAATTTTGAGTATATGTCATTTTTTTATACTTATATTATGCCATTGATATTTGTAAATTTTGGAGATAAAAGAAATTATTTAATAACTTTTATTTTATTATTTTTTATAGGTGTTATTTATATTAGAACTAATCTTTATTATTCTAATCCCATTTTGGCTATTTATGGTTTTAAGATTTATAGGGTTGAATATGAGAGTAAGAATAAAGTTCAAAAAAAGATATTGATATCTAAAGATGATCTTCATGTAGATGACCATATAGTTTATCAACTTTTGAGTGATGATATTATATATGGGGGGAAAAATAGATGATCGAATCTGGATTAGAAAAGATTAAAAGAATATTGAAAAAACCTAAAGGTATTAATTCTGTTAATTTATACTTTTTTTTGAAAAGTAGTAAAGTTCTTAAAAGAATTGATTTGATAGATAACAGTTTACAATCTTTGGCTCATAATGTTTGTGAGGATAGTTTGAAAATTTTTAAGGATAGTCAGAATATTGTTAATATAAGTTCTTTTGAAAATACTAAAAATGCTATTTTTAAGTATGATCTTGATTATACAGATAAACTTGCTTCTTTTTTGGATTTGATTAGGAATATAAGTCTTTATGAAGAAGATTTTTTTGATATTAAAGATGATGATTTTAAAGATGTTGGATTTTATATTTTTAAGTTTGGTAGTGAGAAAGAAAATTTTTATTCTGTCAGAAAAAGTTATGCAATTAATGTTTATGGAAATGATAAAAGGTTTATTATTTTTCCCGATTCAAATAGATTTAGAAAGATAGATAAGAACCTTTTTAATGTTGATACTAAGGTTGATTTTTTTATGGTTGATGATGAGTTATATTTTATTAATTTAAAAATTCTTGAATCTTATTTCGGTTTTGATGCTATTATTAAAGAGAATGCCAAGAAGTCTATGGATAAAATAAAAAAACTTGATATATTGGTTGAAGATGCTCCACTCAGGAAGAGAATTGAAGAGGGAGATTTAACTTTTTCAAGAAAATTATCAAAAATAAATGTGGATTCTCCAGTTTTTGAGGTCAAGAAAAGAGAAATAATAAAGTTTTCAAAGAATAATGATTTTTTGAAAGGAGAATTTGATTATGATGAAGAGGATAAGATTTTATTGAGTACTAAAAAATCACAAGATTTGTTTGTTAAATTATTAAATGATAATTTTGTCAAATCTGAACTTACAAAAGTAAATTATGATGCTGAGGGAAAAGAAATTAAAAGAGATGATAAGTAATTATTATTTTTAGGAGGATTTTAGTTGAAAAAATATTTTTATGCTGTAAAAAATGGTAGAATTAAAGGTGTTTATAATACATGGAATGAGTGTAAAGCTCAAGTTGATGGATTTAAAGGAGCTATTTTTAAGAAGTTTGATAATGAGATAGAAGCTTACAATTTTATTGAAGATGAGGTTATGATTAAGTTTGATGAAAATAATTGTTGGAAAGCTTATATAGATGGAAGTTATGATAGTGCCAAGAAGATTTATGGTTCGGGAGTTTATTTGTTTTTTGATGATGAAGAACATTTTTTGAGTTTTAAGGGTAATGATGAAAGATTTGTAAGTTCAAGAAATGTTGCTGGAGAGCTTATGGCCTGTGTTGCTACCATTGATTTTTGTATTAATAATTCTATTGATAAAGTATTGATTTATCATGATTATGAAGGGATTGCAAAATGGGTTAATGGTGAATGGAGAGCCAATAAAGAATTGACTAAATTGTATAAATCTTATATGAATAGTGTTGAGGATAAGATTGATATTGATTTTGTTAAGGTTAAAGCTCATTCAAATGATGTCAATAATGATATTGCAGATAGACTTGCTAAGGAAGGTATTGTTAAAGGTGAATTTGTTGATTATTTATGATTTTTTTAAAATTAAGAATATAAAGAGTGTTGATTATGAAAATAATATTTGTTTTTCCAGGTAGTTTTAATGATATTTTTTTTAAAAACGAAATAGAGGTTTTAAAAAAATATTTTGATAAGGTTATAGTGATCTCTTATCATGGCGATGAGAGTAAATTTAAAGCTATATCTAAAAAATATGATATGGAATATTATAATTCAAAGAAGTATTCTTTTTTGAATATTTTTAAATTTGATTTTTGGAGATGGATATTTTCTAAAGAAGTTTTTAAAGAGATAAAAAATAATTGTAGTTTTAGTATGACAGGAATTAAAAGATTTATTTATATTATTTATTATGGTCTTTTTTATTTAGATACAAAAGAATTTGTTTATAAAAACATGAAAAAATTTGTTGATGATGATATCTATTTATATTCTTTTTGGCTTACGAGAGGTGCTTATTGTATTTCTAACTTTTCTAAGTTTAAAAAAGATTTTAATATCATCAAAATTGTTTCAAGAGCTCATGGATATGATTTGTATACAGAAAGAAATTCTATGAATTATTTACCTTTTAGAGATTTTATAGATAAAAATTTGGATGAGATTCATTTTATTTCTGAATTTGGATTAGATTATTATAATAATAAAATAACTGAGGATAAAAGGTCTAAAAATTTTGTCACAAGGTTGGGATCTTTTAATTATAATAATATAAGGAAAAAAATATGTCATAAAGAGAGAATTTGTATAGTTTCTTGTTCTTTTATAAATTATAATAAAAGATTGGATCTTATAATTGATTTTTTATCGACGGTGTCTTTTGATTTTGATTGGATTCATATTGGAGATGGAAATTTAAGAGATAAAATGGAAAATTATGCAAAAATTAAACTTCCTGAAAATAGTTTTAAATTTTTAGGGTTTGTAGAGAATACTAAAATTTTAGAATTTTATTCAAAATATGATGCAGATTTTTTTATAAATATGAGTGATTCTGAAGGAATACCTGTTACTATTATGGAAGCTATGTCTTTTGGAATACCTGTTATAGCAAGAGATGTGGGTGGGATAAGTGAAATAGTTAATTTTGATAATGGTTTTTTGTTGAGAGAACCCTTTAATAAAAAAATTTATGAAGAGATTTCTAATTTCATCTTTAATAGATTTAGTAATTTAGAGTTTTATAATAATTTATGTGAAAATAGTAGAAAAACTTGGCAATTAAAATATGATCTGAGTAAAAATAATGAATTATTTTTTAAAAATTTTTTTGAATGATTATTTAAACTTTGTTGTTAAAGTATAAATTCCCCTTTTAAAGGGGAATTTTTTAATTTTCTATCCAATTTTTAATTTCTTCTTTTTTTATCGTTGCAAGGGCTATATAATTGTCTGCTCCACCATAGTATACATAGTATTGATCTTTATATTCTACTATTGCATCTGAGAATACTACTGAAGGAACACCGCCAAATTTTTCCCATGTTTCTTTAGGCTCGAGACAAGGAGTTTCACTTCTTTTAAGAATTTTTGTTGGATCATTTAGATCTAAGAGCATAAATCCGAGTCTGTATATTAATCTTGGACCTTCTCCTACTCCATGATATAGTACAAGCCAACCATATTCTGTTTTTATTGGTGTTCCACCCACACCAATTTTTACATTATCCCAACTATTTTTTCTGGGACTTGCTATTTTTGTATAATTATTCCATTTTATTAAGTCATCTGAATATGCAAGCCACATATCTGGTTCTAATCTATGAAACATTACATATTTTCCATTTATTTTTTCTGGAAATATTGCTGCATCTTTATTTGGTGATTCTGGAATTACTATTCCATGTCTTTTCCAAGTTATGAAATTTTGAGTTGATGCAAGTGCTATTGAAATATTTTCTGGTGAATATGCAGTGTATGTCATATAGTATTTTCCATCTATATGAGTGAGTCTTGGATCTTCTACTCCATACATTTCATTGTTTTCTTTTGGTTCGAATACAGGGTTTTCCATTCTGTTCCATTTTATTCCATCTGTACTTACTGCATATCCCATTCTTGATACCATATCTGCACCTTGAGCTCTGTACAACATATGAAAAAGTTCTCCATCGTATACAACTGCTGGATTAAAAACATATTTTGATTCCCATAAATGCATAGGGTTAGGGGCAAATAAAGGGCTTAGGGGATGTCTCTTTAATATTGGATCCATACAAAATACACCTCACATATTATTTTAATGATATTGATATTCCTTCAAGATAGTATTTTCTAAATAGTATAAATATTATTACCATAGGTAATGTTTGTATTACAGACCCAGCAAGTACTGGTCCGAGATATGCTCCGTATTGTGTGTTAAAGCTTGCAAGTAATACGGATAAAGGCATTTTATTGTAATCTTTCATTACTATTAAAGGCCACATAAAATTGTCCCAAATTCCTATGAAGGTGAATAAACCTACTATTGATATTGCAGATTTATTTAATGGCATCATCACTTTGAATATTATCCATAGATCTTTTGCACCATCTAATTTTGCTGCTTCTATATAGTCATTCGGCGTTGTTTTGAAACTTTGTTGCATCATGAATATTCCCCATCCACTTATCATACTTGGTACTATTAATGATGTGTATGTATCAACAAGGCCTAAATTTCTTATTAGTATGTACATTGGAATTGTGAACATGAATGATGGAAATACCATTTGAAATATTATAAAGTTTATTATTTGTTTTCTTCCTTTGAATTGTAGTTTTGTTAATGCATATGATATTAAAGCTGATGTGAATATTACTATTAAGGTTACTGTTAATGATACGAATAGACTGTTGAAAAATCCTCTTATGAAAGGTCTATCCATTTTTTCTGCAGAGTTTAATATGAATTTATAATGTTCTAATGTGAATTTTGTTGGTATAAAATTATCATATATTTGATCTGCAGGTTTTACAGATGATATAAAAAGCCATGCATATGGATATATCCATATTAAAGCTAAAGATATCATTATTATATGTATTATTATGCTATTTATTTTTGATTTCATGTGAGACTCACATCTCTTTCTATTATCTTTCTTGTTAACCATATTATTCCAAAACTTATGATAGCTATTATTATTGACATCGTTGCAGAATATGTTGGGTTCATTTTGTTGAATGCTGTTGTATACATTAACATCATAGGTGTTAATGTGCTTCTCATAGGTCCTCCACCGGTTATCATATATGGTTCTGTGAATATTCCAAAACTTAATGTTATAGATAGTACGAGTATCATCACTATTGATGGGTTTAATAATGGAAGTGTTATATATCTAAAGCTTTCCCATTTTGTAGCACCATCTATTTTGGCAGCTTCATATATTTCTCTTGGTATACCATTTAGTCCAGAGTATAGTATTAATCCATAATATCCTATAAATTTCCAAAGAACTATTAGAACTATTGAGAATAAAGCAAATTGTGGATTTGTGAACCAAGGTATTTTAACTCCGAATAATTTGTCTATTAATTGGTTTAAAGGGCCGTTTTCTGAGAATAATTTTGAAAACATTATCGAATATGCTACTCCAGATGATATATTGGCTAAAAGAAAGGCTAATCCCACAAAGGTTTTTCCATATTTTAACCTTTTCATTCCCATGGCAAATAATAATGAACTTATTAATACCAATGGAATAAAATATATCATAAAGTTCATAACATTGGAGAATGATTGCCAAAATATTGGATCTGTGAAAACTTTTATGAAATTGTTTAAGCCATAGAATTTGGGTGTTCCTATGTATTTCCATTTTGAAAATGCAAGTATGAATAACCATACAAAAGGATAGCCCCAAAATATAGCTGCATATACTATATATATTGAAGATATTGCAAATCCTTTTCTTGCCTCTCTTTTTTTCAGATTATTTTTTGATTTCATTTTTTATCCTTCTTTACCATAGTATTCTGTTGATATTTTTAGTGGCATCTTTTATAGCTTGTTCATAATTTTTTGTGCCATACATTAAAGGTTCTATTAGATTTACTGTCATTTCGTCTTGTATATCTACTGTTTTTGTAGTTTGTGCTGGTGGTATTGCATATTTTACATATTTAGCATATTCTGCTGCATATGGATTTTTTTCGAAAAATTCTTTGAAATCATTATTTTCTAATAAGTCTTCCCTCGCTGGAGGCATTTGTGTGTATTCAAGCCATTTTTTGTCGAAATCTGATTGTGAGAATATTCATTTTACAAAATCCCAAGCTTCTTTTTTGTGTTTGCTCGTTTCAAATATTACTAATCCTTTAGAATCGGCAAATGTGTATACTGGTTTATCTTTTGGATAGTTGTCTGGTACAGGTGGTGTAGATAATATTATTTGTTCGAATATTTTTGGGAATTGATTTTTTGCATAAGCTATTTCCCAAGGTCCTTTAAGACTTCCTGCAATGTAACCTCTATAAAAGGCGGCTTCACCAAGATCGACGGCTGTCCATTTGTTTTGGAACATTGTTTCTATGAATTTTGCTATTTCTTTTGCTTGTTCTCCAGATATGTTGGCTCTATATTTGTTTAAATCAAGATAAGATTGTCCCTGTGTTGCAGCATAAAAATATGTTATATAATCAAACCATCTATCATTCCAATTTCTACCTTGAATTACTCTTATTGAATAGTTGTTTTTGCCTTTTTCTTGAATTTGTTTTGAGAGTTTATATATGTCTGAATATGTTCTTGGCGGTGTTTCCCAACCAAATTCTTTTAATATATCTTTTCTCCACCACATTAGTACTGAATTTGAATAAAGGGGTATTATATATGATTTTTTATTATATTCCCATGTTTTTATTATATTTTCCATTTTTCTGTTTTTTATTAATTGATCAAATCCTTCCATATCACTTAGAGGTACGAGTATTTCGAGTTCTGATAATTGAGCTGCAAAACCTGAAAATATATTTGTGGATATGTCAGGAGCCCTTCCAGAAGCAATTGCTGTTAGTATGGATTCTTCAGAACTTCCAGCGGCAGGTATTGTACTCCATTGAATTTCTATATCTTTGCTTTGTGAATTATATCTTTCAACCATTTCTTTCCAAAATACTTCTTGATTGGGATTTGGAGCTGTCCAAAATACTATTTTGGTTTTTGAAAATGTTGTTATGCTCATCATTAAAATGAGTGTTATAAGAATGATACTTTTTTTCATTGTTTGCCCTCCTCTTTTTTTGTCGTATCACGTTCAACAAATTTTGTGAACACAGATGACATTACTGGATGTACATTTATGCCATTTATTAATTCGTTTATTCTTAAAGCTGCATTGTTTCCCATTTCATATTTAAAGATTTTTACTGTTGATAATTTTGGTGTTGATATACTTGATTGTATTATGTCATCAAAGCCTATTATTTGAACTTTTTCAGGTATTTTTATTTTTTTCTTTTTTAAGAGATCTATTAAGATTAAAGCTATTGGATCATTTGAAGTGAATATTACTTCAGGTTGTTTTTTTAAAAGTATATTCAAAGCATTTTTTATACTTTCTTCTGTTTCATCACATTCAAAGGTTTCTGGCATTAATCCATTATCTTGCATTGCACTTTTATAGCCTTCATATCTTGTTTTGAATCCATAATAAGATAATGAACCATGTAAATGGTATATTTTTTTATAATTTCTTTTTATCATTTTATTTATTGCAAAGTATGCTCCATCATATCCATTGCTTACTATACAGTTATAATCTTTTCCAGGTATATAATTGTCTAAGAGTACTATCGGTATTTTTATACTTTCTATGTAATTTGGTATTGGATCTGATCCTATTATTATTATTCCATCGAATTTTTGTATGTAATTTTCATTTATTTGATCATAATTTTTTAGTTCTATTTTGGTTTTTGTGTTTTTAAATCCATCTTCTATTCCCATCAAAATTGCTTTATAAAATTCATCGATTCCATAATCTTTTCTTTGATCTGTTATTTTTAATATTCTTTCGCTTGTTAATACTAATATATTTTTATTTTTTAAGGTTGCAAGGTTTTTGGCATCTTTTGAAGGTTCAAATCCAAGCTCTTCTATTACTTTTAAAACTTTTATTTTTGTTTTTTCTGAAACATTTTCTGATTTATTTAATACTCTTGATACCGTTGCTATTGAAACATTGGCAAGCTTAGCAACATCATTTATTGTGGACATTATTTTTAACTCCTTTTTGTAAGCGTTTACAATTATCATTTTAAATATATCATTATTTTCTTTTTTTGTAAAATTTAATTATTGGTTTTTATGGCTTGTTATATGTAAATAAAGTTGATTATATTTAAATATTGATTTGTGGAATCTTTTTGTGTTATTAGAGTTGTTAAAATATTATAAAAATATCAAAAAATTAAATTAATTGAATTTAAAGCGTTTTAATGATTTTTAATCGATTTTTTTAAGGTTTTATTTTTTTCTATAAAAAGTTTATCATGATATTTGTTGTAAGCGTTTACAAAAAGAGGAGGGTTTTTATGAGAAAATTTTTATTAATATTTATTGTTTGTTTGATTTCTATTGTTTCTTTTTCTGAGTTCAGAGAATTAGTGTTTAGAAGTGATGAGAAAACTGGTTTAGATATTCCACAAGTTTTTACTTTTTCTGAACTTTTAGATAAATTTGGTGAAGATTTTGATGCTAATTGGTATTCTTTGAGAATTAAAGATGTTAATGATAAGGATATTGTTTATCAGATAACTGATATGGATTCTAATGATAGAATTTCTTCTGATGATTTGATTAGTTTTTGTTTTAAGGGTGAAGCAAGGTTAGTCGTTAGTGATGATTTTGATATGGATGTTTTGCATTTTGATAGTAATTTTGAAGTTCTTAATGATGATGATTCTTATATTGTCAATAATAAAAATTTTTCTTTTAAAATTTCTAATAAAGGGTTAATAAGTTTTATTTCTTTTGATGGAAATGAAGGTAATATTTTTAATGAAATAGGTACTGCAAGAGTTGCTGGGTGGTCAGGAAGTTCTTATTATATCGATGGGAAATTAGGAAAGCATGTGGAAAATACTTCTAATGGATTTTCTGTTAAAAGTTTGAAAGTTAGTGATCCAGGAGCTGTGTCAATTAGTGTTAAATCTGTTTTGACTTATGATGATCTTCCTGGTTTTAATCAAGAGATAGTTTCTACTGTATTTTATACAGGAGATGTTGTTGTAAATAATAAGTTTTATTTTACAAATTATGTTGATTTGATGAAGCTTCAAGTTATGGCTACTAATCCATTATTATCTATGGATGATTCTTCTTTGCATATTTTGCCTGTTTTTAGAAGACTTGTTTGGGCAGAGCAATTAGGTATAAGATCTGTAGATTATTGGAAACAAAGAGATTCTATAAAGTTTTTTAATGATATTCCTTATATAGCTTTTAATGCTGGTGAAGCTAATAGTCCTTTATGGTGGGGAGCATCTTATCTTTTTGGTAGTATGGAAAATTTTAGGGCGAATTATTCTGATAAGCTTAATATTGCTGCAGTAGAAATTTTACCAACTAAACCTGTTGTATATTCTGATTTTAAGAAGTTTATAATGGGTAGTTCATGGATGTATGAGAGTAGAGAGTTTAGAGATGGATTTTTTAGATGGATGCCAGATGAATTTAATTTGTATGAACCTACAAAAGGAGTATTTAATGGTACTTCAGATCAGGAAATTGGAGATAATTTGATGATGAAATTTAAGGCGGGAGATATTGTTGAATTTGATAGAATTTATTCTGTTTATGGCACAAAAAATGTAAAAAATATTTTTGAATTTTTGAATAATAGATCTTTAGAGATTCAATCAGTTACAATTAAATAGTATTTATTAGAAGGCTTTTATTAGTCTTCTAATATTTTTATTTGGAGGTTTTTATGAGAAAATTTTTTTGTTTTTTTATGTTCTTGTTCATTATTGTTTTTTCTTTTTCTGTGGATTTAAACTTGAATCATTTGGATTTTTTGAGGGATAAATTTTTGATTGAGGATGAAGAATTTTATGGTTATTGGATTTATGCAGATAATATTGGAAATAATTATATAAAAAAAGGAGTTTCTGAAGAAGGAGTTAGTTGTGTAGATGATGTTGCAAGAGTTGCTATAGTTTATTCAGAGCTTTATAAGATTGAGAATGATGAATTATATAAGATGAGGGTTAAAGAAGCTTTGGATTTTGTTTTAGCTTTTCAAGATATTGATGGAGATTTTTATAATTTTGTTTTTGATGATGGATCTATTAATAAACTTGGAGTAACGAGTAGGAAAAGTGGTTCTTGGTGGGCTGCAAGAGCTTATTGGGCTATAAGTAATTGTTTATATATGTTTGATGGGGATTATAAGAATATTTTGATTAAATCAGCAAAGAGTGTTGAAAAGGTTCTTGAAAATAATTTGAATGAATTCGGTCTTATCAACGGTTATAGTGATATTTCGTCTATTTTTCTTTTAGGACTTACAGAGTTTTACAAAGAGACTAATGATAAACAGTCTTTTGATATTGCTTTGAGAGTTGCAGATGGTATTATGAGTACACAGTTTGAAAGTGGAGTTTTTAAGGGTGCATATAATGAGTCTAAAGATAGTTTTTTATGGCATAGTTGGGGTAGTAGACAAGCAGAGGCTTTGATTGATTTTTATAGTATTTGTAAAGATGAGAAATATTTAAATTCTGCTATTTTTTATGCTGATAATATTTTTAATTTAATTTTATCTTTTGGCCCTGTTTATGAATCAAAAGATTTTATTAAACTTTATGAACAGATATCATATGGTATTGAAACTTATATTTCTACAGCATCTAAGCTTTATAATATCACTAAAAAAGATAAATATGGTTATTATACGGCTTTTTTATATAGTTTTTTTGAGGGGAATAATAATCCTAATTTGATTATGTATGGGGATAATGGAGAAGGTTTTGATGGATTGCATTCTGTTTATGTTAATAGTAATTCAGGTGCAGAGTCTACAATCTCTTATTTACTTTCTAAGATAAGATTATTCAATATTCCAGAAAAATATTTTAAATTTTCTGATGTGGTATTTTCAAAATATAATTCTGCTGAAATTTTGGAAGCTGAAAAATTGAATAGTGGTATTTATTCTTTTTCTATGGATAATAAAAATAATGTTAGAATTGAAGCAGATTCTAAGATTGTATTAAAAAATAATTTTTTGAAATCACTTAAAGGAAATTACTATATATATGTTTCTGGTGAGTTTAATGATGGAAGTTTTTTGAAAGTTTATTCTTCATCTAATAAATCTGAACAGAGATTGACTTATGATAATGGTTTTTATTATGGTGGTAAGTTATATTGTGATTCTAATAAAATAACTTTTTCATTTAATTCTGATTCTAAAATGTTTATAGATCAGATTTTACTTATTCCTGAAGATTATTTATTTGTTTTTTCAAAAGATGATTTGAATTATTTTTTTGATGGATTTGAAGTTAAAAAAACTGATATGAATACATTTTCTAATGAAGTTAAAGGTTCATCATTTTTTATAGAATATGAAGATTATAATAATAGTAAGTTATTAGATTTAAAAGATGTTTATAATAATAATGGAATTGTTTCTTATGATGAAAGAAAAAAAGGAAATTTTGATAATCCAGAAGGTATTGTAGGAGCAAGTTTTTCTTATGAGGAATTTAAAAAGAAGGATAAAAATTTAGTATTTTCTTTCGATGATTCTTATTTTAAAGTTATGAATTATGAGAATGATAATTTTGTTTTATCCTCTCAAACTTTTTTGTTTAAAGAGGATTTAAAAGGAAATTTTTTGTATATTGTAGGAGCAAGTGATCATGGATCTTATAGCAGTGATTTTATTATATATTATGATGATGGTTTAGTTCAAAAAGAATCACTTAGATTTTCGGATTGGTGTCAAAAAACTTTTTTTGATGAAAGTATTTTTTTGAGTTTTGATTATAGATATGGAAATACAGGTATTCAAGAGAATATTTCTAATCATTTGTTTTTAAATAAATTTGATTTAAGAGATGAGAATATTTCTAAGATTATTTTTTCATCTAAACCAACTATGCATATTTTTTCTATTACTATTAGATAAAAGCCCAATAATTGGGCTTTTATCTTTTTAAGCTTTTTTAGGAAATATTATTTTTACGAGTCCATCTATTATTATAGATAATGCAATATCTAAAATTGGATGATATATTTTTAAGGCTTTGAGTATTTCTCTTATTGCATTCATAACTATTTCTTTTTTTTCTTCTCCATGTCCTGGAATTTCAACCATCTTTATTAGATCTGGAATTATTCCTATTACATTTTGCATTTTACCACCCCTATTATAATATCCGTTAAAAATTCATTTGTTTTTAATTTATTTTGATATAATATTATATATATTTATTAAAGTAAAGGTGAATTATATGAAGAATAAGAAGAAGAAATGGTTTTTTATTATTGGCATTATTTTAATAGCTTGGGTAGGAGTAATTTTTTATTTTGGATCGAGAAATACACAAACATCTTATAATCAATCTGGTGCGGTTTATGAATTTTTTAAGAGTTTAGATAATACTTTAGATATAACTAATAAAGAATGGTTTATTAATCTTGAAAGTTTTTTGAAACAATGGTGGTTTGGAACTGATAGGGTTGCTGGAATGTCGGTATTGAGAAAGAGTGCTCATTTTGGCATTTATATGTTACTTGGTTTTATTTCTTCTCTTTTTACTTTTGTTTATTGTAGAAAATATTTGATCAGTTTTTTAATGGGAATTTCTTTTCCAACCATGATTGCTGCAATAGATGAGTATAATCAAGGATTTCATGATAGGGGTTCATCTTTACATGATGTCATGATTGATTTATCTGGTGCTGTTACTGGGACTTTGTTTTTATTTTTAATTTTTTTGATAGTTTTTATTATTAAACATTTTAAAAAGAAAAGAAATTTCGAAAACGATAAAAGGATATGATTTGATGATTAAGGTTTTTAAAGCAAATTTAAATAATATTGATTTTATATGTGATCTATCTGAAAGTCTTAATTATAAGAATGTTTTCGATGTTGAGAATGGGGTTTTGATAAGAGTTTTAGATAAGAATACCGTTGAAAATAATATAGATAATTTTTTGATAGCAAGTGTTGATGATGAATTTGCAGGCTTTTTATGGTATTCTTGGGATTATCCATATGATATGATAAATAATACAGTTCTTTATGAAGATATATCTGATTGTGTTTATTCAGAGCAAATAGGTGTTAGTAGAAAGTATAAACGTTGTGGTATAGGAAGAGCTTTTTATGAATATTTAAGTGCATTAACGGGTAAAAATGTTTTGGTTTATGTTAATAAAGAGCCTGAAGGGAATTTGGCATCTTTAAATTTTCATAAGAGTGTTGGTTTTAAAGTTGTAGGAATTTTTGAAGCAGATGAATTTGTTGGTATTAAAGGATTTAAGTCTTATTTATTAAAAAAATAAATTTATAAGAAAGCATGATACTAAAAAATTAGTATCATGCTTTTTTTATTATATTATATAATTCAAAAATATTAGTATAAGGATTTAATTTTATAAAATTTTTATGATTATATAATTTACAATGATTATCTAATAATTTATTATTATTCTCTATAGCGATTGTTAATTTATCTTTTAATTTTGTAAATAAATCATTTTGTCCTTTTGAATAATTTGGAATAAATTTTTTTATCATTTTGATGATTTCTTTACAATCAGTTTTTTTATCTATTAATTTATAATGCAATATTATCCATAATTCGAAACAAGGATTTGAGAATAATATTTTATATTCTTTTTTTGACATAACTTTTTCTATATTTTCAAAACTATTATAATCTTTGTCAAATACTAAAAAATAATAATCAAACTCATTATTATTACTGTTTTTATAATTTTCAGCGTATTTATGGATGCCTATACAATCTGTTTTATTTGATTTTTTTGTAGTAATAACTATATTTGAATCTTTTAGATGATTGTTTAAAGAATTAAAATATTTTACTTCAGTATCTCCCTCACAAAACATAATAAAAGTTGTATTAGGATTTTTATTTTCAGGTTTTCTACCTTGACTTAAAGATTTTCTTAATTTTTTTCTTTTAGCCATCAATATCAACTCTGTTTAAAATATCCTCAATATAAGGTATAGCTCCATATTTACCAGATAAATATTCATTTTCAAAATTTCCTGTTTTTCTAACATTTTTAATTTCTGATAATGAGAAAAGTTCTGATACACCAAATTTATTTTTATTTATAAACCATATATTATCTTTGTTTAAAGATGGATTTCTTAGAATTCTTGTATTATGAGTAGAAAAAATTAATTGAGCATTGTTTTTATTATATTCTGAATTAAAAAGATCTATAATTTTATCTAATAATAAAGGATGAATACTTGTATCTAATTCATCGATTAATAAAACTCCGCCTCTTTTTAGAGTAGCTAAAAAAGGGCCAATAAGTGAAAAAAACTTCTTAGTACCATCAGATTCTTCTTTTTCAAAATCTAAAACTACACTCGATTTTTCATTATTATCATACGAAAAATGAACTGGGTTTATCTTTATGGAAAAATATTTATCAGGTATTTTAAATTCATCAGGACTAGAATTTTTTATTAACTCTTGAATGCCTTTAGGGAGTTTAGAAAAATCAATTTCTTTATTTTCAATGTTAAAATCATTAATACCAAAGTCTGATAGTTTTAAAAATTCTAAAACATTATCTTTTGTAATTATACCTTTTTCTATTAAATCAATAGTAATAAAAGGTTCTATAGCTGTAGAAGTATTTAAAATATTAATATTCTTAATAAAATCTAAGATTTTTTTAGCTGTTTTACTGTTCCATTGAGACAAAGAAGATAAAAATAAAGTATTAGATTTTGTTTTTTCTTCAACATCTTTGCCTTCATTAAAGTATGTGCCTCTTATGAATTCTCCATTAGTTCTTTCGAAAATTCTTGCTTCTCTTCCTTTTGGTCTATGATATAACCATTCTTCTTCAACTGCATTATTATTTATAGAAAAACCATATCTGTAATAATGATTTTCAATAATAAACTTAGACTCAAATATAACAGGTTCTTTTATGGAATTTTTGTCTAATTTGAATTTTTCAACTGGTATAATATCATCAATTTGAAATCTTGTAGAAGAATAAAGAATAAAAGATCTAAAAAATTTAAAAGCCTTGAAAAAATTTGATTTTCCTCCAGCATTAGGACCATATATTGCAGAAGTTTTTAATAAATTAAATTTTTCAGAATTAAAAGTTGTATTTTCATCGAAATAATTAGTTTCCATTGATAATGTTGTTAGATCTCTAAAAGATCTAAAATTTTTGAAACTAAAATCAATAATCATATTTATCACCTCTTTATATTATATTATATATTTTTTATATATTAAAATCAAATTTAACAGAAAAATGTTATATATACTTTTAAAATTAATAATTTTGCAAATTTATACAATAATTATTATTTAATATTAGTATTTAAAAAATTTAAATATTAGTTATCATATACAGAAAAATACCATTTATTTAAGTTAAATAGGTATATTTTGAAATTTTGAAATATCATAACTTGTAATACAACTTCAATATTTTATTTTTTTATAATAGAATTTATATAAAGTTATATGTTGTAATACAACAGATGACTTATAAAATATATTATAATTAAAGGAGGAATATTTATGAATTATAAGCCTTTTACAGATCAAGAAGTGATTAAATATGTTTATGATAATACTAACATTTTTGAAAATATTAATCTTTTATCTTGTGAAGAAATAGGAGATGGAAATTTAAATCTTGTGTTTAGAATTAGAGATAAAAAAAATAAAAAGAGTGTAATTGTTAAGCAAGCTCTTGATTATTTAAGGGTTGCTGGAGATAATTGGCCTTTAACAAGACAAAGAGTTAAATTTGAATCTGAATGTTTAAAAATAGAAAATGATTTGACAAATGGGATGTGTCCAAAAATATATAAATATGATACTAATATGTGTTGTATAGTTATGGAAGATCTCGTTGATTATGAAATAATGAGAAAAGGACTTATTTCAGGTAAAAAATATAACCATTTTGCAAATAATTTATCTACATTTTTGTCTGAAGTTTTATTTAAAACATCGGATATTTTTATGAATCCTGTAGAAAAGAAAAAATTGATGATGAATTTTATAAATCCTGAACTTTGTAAAATAACTGAAGATTTAGTATTTACAGATCCTTATTATGATTCAGAGAGTAACAATGTAAATCCAGAGTTAAGAGATTATCTTGAAAATTATTTTTGGAAAAATAATGAATTGATAACAAATGTAGAAATTATGAAAGAAAAATTTATGACTCATTCACAATCATTAATACATGGAGACTTGCATACGGGTTCTATTTTTATTAATGATAAAGACTTAAAAATATTTGATGCAGAATTTGCTTTTTATGGTCCTTCTAGTTTTGATATAGGAGCAGTTATCGCAAATTTACTTTTAAATTATATTTCTTGGGGTGGTAAAGATGTGTCAAAAGAATTTAGAAATGATTTTAGAAATTATTTAAAAAATTCAATAATAGAGTTATGGAATTTATTTGAATTTAAATTTAAAAAATTATGGGATGAAAAAGCAAATAAGTATTATAAATCAAAAGAGTTTAGAGATATTTATGTTGAAAATTTATTTCATGATTCTATAGGATTTTCATCATGTAAAATGATGAGAAGGTGCGTAGGTCTTGCACATGTTGAAGATATAGATGAAATTAGAGATTTGAAAAAAAGAGCAAATGTTCAAAAATTAGTTTTAAAAATAGGGGAATTTTTAATAATTAATAGAAATGATATTGAAAGTATAGAAAAATTGATGTCAATAATTGAAGAATTAACAAGTAAGTATGAAATAATTTAATTTTTTAGGAGCATTCCTGAAATAAAAAAAGAAAGAGGTTGAAAAAAAAGGAACCTCCCCGTAAAATAAAAGTGTAACAAGAATCCATCAAATATTTTACAAAGGAGGAACCTAAATGAATTATACACAAAATAATAAAATAAAACAAGTGGATGAAAAAACATTAGTAGTGGGAGTAGATATAGCAA